>CAYYJE010000006.1:27853-40874 GCA_964472165.1 uncultured Prolixibacteraceae bacterium
CCTCGCCCCATCTTCCGTTCTTCAAGCTGAAACGGTTCTGACCGGGTTACACGAAAAGTACTTTCTTATTGACCGCAACCCATGGTAAAGACGGTCATAGTCTCCTTCGGACTCACCACGGAGCAGATTCTTTTTCCCGCCGGCAATAATTCCCTACTCGTTTCCTGGAGAAAAGGAGAGCAACTGGTGCATATATTTCAGGTGATCCAGAATCAGGATATAGGCTTTTTCATAGGAAAGTGCAGGGTAATAGGTGTAGCCGTAACTGTTGCACTCTATTTGTTGCAGGATATCGTCCACCCGTACGACCGCATCGATTTCAGTCCGCAACAGGGTTCTCTGGCCGATCAGCAGCTCAATGAACCGGCCGGTGGCGTTCTTGCAATATTCCACCATCACCTTGTGTACCTCATCCAGCAATTTTTCAGTTTCCCGTTCATCGGTGGCAGATCCCATTTTCCGGATAATCTCATCCATCTTCTGCTGCTTTTCCTTCACCACATTTTCGTCTACCGCTTTTTCAAATGCGGATGCAAAGTCATACGTGGTAACAGACCTCCTTGCCTTTTCAAGTTCCCTGAATAATTCTGAATTGTCGGCTCCGGTAATGACCCTCCTGCCGGCGCGTGACCTGATTTTCAGGGGAGCCAGGGAATCAATCTGGTGCTGAACGGTTCTTGAAAATTCGGTTATCAGCGCAGAATAGGCCTGAACCTCCTCGTGACCGGAGACACATACGCCCGTATAAACCACAGGAAGCCTGCTGATCAGATCAACAGGACTGGTCTGGGAAAAACAGGTATAATTAAGCAGGATGCCACCTGCAATTGAAAGAAGCAATTTCATTATCTCGAGCAAACCAAATCCCAACTAACCACAATTCCGGAAACAAACCGGGGAAAGCCCTTACTGGAACTGGATATCAGCCGGAACTTCAAACTTCCCGGCGGGAATTTCCACATTTTCCATCAGGCTGACGGCCTCCATCACCATTTTGGATGTGGCCATGTCCATTTCCATCTTCAGGGCAATCCCTTTCCATACCCAGTAACTCCCTTTCATGTTCATGTCCTTGTGTTCAGCAGAATATTTCAGACACTCCTTGTCCAGAAATGTCTCTTTCCCCTCTTCTTTAAGGTTCCATTCTTTTACAATCTCCTCCGAAAGGTCATTGAAATTGATCTGTCCCGGGCCACTGGACAACGCCATCTTTGAGCCGGTTTTCTTTTCCGGATCGAAATTATAAGTATATCCATCTTTGGTGATGGTATGTGTCCTCATTTTGGTCCCCATCATTTCCATCACAATCTCATTGGCTTCCCGGGCACCATGGTCATCAAAATACAAAGTCTGGGAAGCCTCAAAACCCATCATGTTGGTTTTGTATTCCACGATACCCGACTTAATTCCGAATTTTCCTCCCGCCGCCGTTTCTCCGGCACTTTCGGCCTGGCCGGCAGGAGCGGGTTTTCGGTTACACGATACAAACAATACCACTGAAAGGAATGTCAATAAAATTCTTGTCTTCATAAGGTTAATTAAAATATTAATAAAAAAACGGATACTATTTCTTTATCACTGATGTCAAAGAGCCTATCTCCAGCTCATATTGCAACCTGCAGACATAGTAGTAGCCGTCCTGTCTTATCAACAGCTCATCCATCCTGCGCTTTACGATTTCTTTTGGAGGGATTTCCAATACCATTACCTGGATGTCTGCACGCGGCACGTTCCGGTTCCAGTACGCCGGGCTCACACGCATGACGGGAGTTTCGTTTAAACTGCATCCGATCCGTGATATGCTTTCCCCGCCGCTAAAATAAGCAAATCCATCCTTTTCTGTTTCCGTAAAGCCCGATAATTCATTTTCCAGCATCGGAACAATTGTTTCCGCCTGTATTTTATCAGGCACCTGCTTCCAATAGTTGATGAGCAGGCGGAATACTTCGCGCACGGTAACCTGCGTCCAGTAAGGCGGCCTGTCAGGGTTGAAAATCACCAGGTAGTCGCCGTAGCGGTCGATGCCGTTGATTATGGACTCTTTTACACCGGGCATGTAAAACAGTTCGTTGACTTCCACCGTGGCTTTATGCATTCCTGTCGCGCTGAAAGCCGGATTTGAAGGGTTGTAGGCATCGCTGAAATTGGTTTCATTGAAACCGTTATCGCGGAATTTATCCAGCTGGTTCACTTCGATGATCCATTGAGGAGGTTCGCTTACCCATTGACTTTCCTGCCCGTCGCGCAATGACCATGTTTTGAACCAGAATTTAATATTCGCCGGCACAGCATACCCGTATTTTGAACTGCAGCGGCCGCCGTACAGCCTGCAAACGCCGTCGAAACCTTTGTTATCGGCCAGCACCGGCGTTTTTCTGATCACCTGTACCAGATCTTCCAGCTTTCCGAGCATGGCATCCGATTCGGCTTTGGTACATGCACATGTTTTCCCGTAAAGATCAGGCCCCTGGCCGTTGAGGGCTTCCTTATTGAGTTTAAAGGTTCCCTGCTTTTCGGTCAGCAAAATTTTGTCCTGCGCTGTCGCAAATGTGGCTGTTAACAACAGGGCAAAATTCAATAAAGACAGTTTAAGGACCATAGGAAGTTAAATTACTATTTATTGAGTTTCAATACCCGACAAACTGTGCGCCCCATTCGGCGTTCAGGTTGTATTTGAAAGCACCGCCTACCAGGCTCCTGTAGCTGCCTACCATCCCCATGGCCATCTGTCCCGGTTTGTAATCCGGATTTTTAATGCCCGTCTGCCTCTCCATCGATTCCACCAGCATTTCTTCCAGGTCAGTATATTCGCGCAGGTGATCAGCCACATATCCTTTGAATCCCTCAATGGTCTTCAAATATCCGGGAGTGAATTTCTCACAGTATTGTTGCCGCAGGGATACAATCTCATCAATGATCTTATGGCTGTCACCATTGCCTTCTTCGAGCGCTTTCTGCAATTTTTCCAGTTTGGGCCTGAGTTCCGACATTGCCGAATCAGCCTTCACGTCAATTTCCCTGATCTGATCCAGAAATTTGTTTTCGCCTGCGCGCAGCTTATCCTGCAAATACTTGATATTCTGCTGAAGTTCGATGTCGCCTTTAATTTCTATCTGTTTTTTCTGATTCCCTTCCGGGTCGAGCTGTGCTTCGGCTATCATCCCGGTGCTTTGGGCTTTGGCCCAGCGCTGCTGGGCAGCCTTGTCAAGCTTGGCGACTTTTTTGGCCTCATCCATATCCATGTTGTACCTGCTCACCATCATCCGGTTGGCTATGGCTATCTTTTCCTGCTCGCTCAGGTTGGGGTCTGTCATTTTTACGGCATCTTCCCTCGAATAGCCCGACTTCATCAATGTGTTCACCATGGCCTCCTCCCTGTGATCTTCCATGTATTGGTCATTCCCTTTCGCATCATATTCCTCCATCCTTGCCTGGAGGAGTGAGTCGAAACGGGCGAACTGATCAAGGAACTCCATTTTCTCCTGTATTCCCGCTTCACATAATTGGTAAGGCGGCTGGGGAACTGCACCGAGGAAATCAAGGGGTGTGCTCTGGGCGGATGATATTGCATAAAAGAAGGCGCCGGCTGCCATCAAAAATATCCGTTTCATAACTTCTATATTTTACTGTTGACTAAATTACTCTCGCTGAAGATCAAAACGTAGGGTATAGTTTTTTTTTTTCGCCGCTCATGGGGTTCGTTTCCACAACCGGGTCAGGATGCTGGGTGAGAAATTCGTCACGGGCAGTGCCCTTATAAGGCCCGAAAATGTATCGCAACGGAAGATCCATTTTATTCTTTATGGTTTCGGGCGGTTTGCTATTGGCATCGCACCAGCTTTCGGCAGAGCTGTAACGTGTTTCCGATATTTCGGACGCTGCGGAAGTTGCTTCGATTTTCATGGTGTAGGTCCCGTCGTCGCTGAAGGTTATTGTCACCCTTGCATCGCTTACATGTTTGCCGTATACCTCACTCTCTTGTGATACTTCGTCAATTTTCCCAGACTTCGAGACAGTTTCACGATAATACCTCCTGGTTTTCCCTTGCGGACAGGAATAACATCCATCTTCGATTTCTTTTTCCGTTTCCTCGGAAATCGTGTAATCGATATATGATACGGCCATAACGTCTGTTACCTTATCAAACGTCCAAAAATGCCCGGAATGCTTCTTTTCCTTGTAGTGCAATTTGTACTTCCGGTCCTCATCGTTGCAATACACCGGGTATTCTTTGGTTTCATCAACATTGAGTTCTGTGGTCACTTCCACCTTTATTTTCCCTTTATAGGGGCATATTTCATACCTGCTGATTTTTTCAACGAATCTGTCAGCCAGTTTTTTGAAAACATCGAACGCATCGTCATTATTAGCGGCCTGATCAATTTCCATAACCATAGCTTCTCTCTTCCTGGCATCCAGACACTTTAGAGATATGTTTATAGTTGATCCCGCCTCAATTATTTCGATGGTGATCAGGTATTTGCCACCCAATGCGCCGGTTATGGAACTCAGCGCTTCATCGTCTGATACACCCAGCAGTAGTTTTTCCCGCTCATGATTAATCACGGTGCCTACGTTATCGTTGTCGGTCCAGGAAGTACAGGGAAGATATTCTTCCAGCTTTTTAACAATTTCTCCTTCGAGGCTGATACAGAACACATCAAATTTATCTGATGGTACTTTATCAGCTGTCACATAGAACCCTTGAATAAAAAATAACGGTTTTTCAGCATCAGCGAACTGGAATGTCACCAAGCTCAAAATGACCAGGATTATTCGTTTCATTCCTCAAGTATGTTACAGTTGGCCAGTATCTTTTTCAATTTGAGTCTTTCGTCTTCCGGGATGTTCGTTTTCGCCACACCCAGCTCTTTCAGCATCTGAAGTGTATTAATTTCAGGGAAGAGGGTCGAAATCGGATTGATATCCACGTACAATTTCTTTAAAGAAGAAAGGAATGCCATTTCAACGGGCAGGTCATCAATCTGATTATTAAAAAGTGAAAGCGTTTGAAGATTCTTAAAGTTCCCCACAGATCCGGGTACACGGGTTACAAAATGCTTGAAATTGATAATATGCAGCTGCTCAAGCGGATAATTTTTTGCACGGTTCAGGATATCATCGAGATTGACCGGGACCGGTGCTTTGCTGCATGTTATGAGCAAAACCTTGATGGATTTGAATTTATCCATCTGATCGATCATGCGCTGAACGGTTGGCAGCGACATATCGATACACAAATACGCCTGCTCCTCGAAGATTTCGGGATTCTTAATGATAGGAGATTCGTCGTTTTTGTATGCTTCCACAATTTCTTCGCGCAGCAGTTTTGCCAGTAATATATCTCCGCCTTCACCCTGATCGGCAGCAGCCAACATCTGTTTCCACAGGCCCATTTTATATTCTGCATCTTCGTTGAGCCGGGCACTGTCGGCTTTAATTCCAGCAGCCTGTATCTGCCGGGCCTGGCCAGCCATCAACATTTCTTTCGACAGGGCTTCAATCTTAGCTTGTGCCTTGTTTGCTGCAGCTTCGTTGCTCCAGTCGGTACTGCGGCGGATATCGGCCATTTCCTTTCTGATCTGCTCGGGGCTCCTGGCCGTTTTTTGGCAAAATGCCCCGCAACTCAGCAAAATAGCAAGGCATACAATGAGTATTCTGTACATTGTCATTGCAGTAGTGTTTCTATAACATCACTTGTTTCTCAAGATCCTGTTTACAAACTCAGCATAAAAATGAACAGTATGAAATGCTGTTGATCAGAGATTGATCCCCGGAACCTCTGCACCTGGTTGCCTATAGTTAACCCGGGCAACATGTATCTTGTTTTCAGTGCATTTTAACTATTTTGATGGCCGAAGCGTGGTAAAACTGATTTCAGGACTGTAGACCACTTGTCCCGCACTGTTTTTCACATATGCCCTTGCGTAATATTTTGTTGCAGGATTAAGTCTGGCCGCTTTCACATTGAAAAAAGTTTTGGTTTCATAAACTTCCTTAGCAGCGCCCAAATACCCGGCAACCCTGTTTGACGATCCCAGCACCGGCTGTGAACCTGTGCTGTAGCACACACCATGTTCAATTACTTGCGATCCGCAAGCCAGGTAACTGAAATCGGCTGTAGTGGTGGTTATTCCTTTCACCGAAAGGCCGGTGGTGCTGCACGAAATTACGGAAGTGACTGCACTTGTTTCGCTGGTTGGCGGGATGGTAACCGAAACCATGAAAAACAGGCATAGGACGGAAAAAAGAAAGGGTATTTTTTTCATAGCTGTTCCCGATTATTGGTTAACTGATTCATTCAATATACAATGTCGGAAGGCACTTCAACCTTTTCGGCAGGCACCGGAACATTCTCCTGAACATTTACGGCTTCCATCTGCATTTTGCCGGTGCCCATTTTATTATCTGCCTTTTCGGTTTAACCGGGGGTTCTGCGGCGAGGAGTTTAAATTACATTTTGATAAACTCCACCCTGCGGTTCAAGGCCTTGTTGGATGGCGTATCATTAGGCGCCATCGGCTGGCTTTCCCCATGCCATCGGTTACCAACCGGTCCCCTTTTACGTTAAATGTTTTCACCAGCTCATTTTTCACGGAGGCGGCACGGCGTTGCGAAAGATCGAGGTTGGCGGCATCCTGTCCGTCTGCATCGGTATGTCCGACGATTTTCACTTTCACATCGGGCACTTCATTCAGGATTTTAGCAATGTCATTCAGTGTGCCGTATGATTCGGGCTTTACTACATCCTTGTTTACGTCGAAATAGATGCCGTAGGTAACCAGCTTGCCTTCGGTGAGCAGTTTGTTGCGGGTATCGGGCGATGCCGTGGTGATTTTTATATTGCTGATGTATGAAGCACTTGAAGCCCCTCTGTACAAAAGGAATCCAAACCGGGTAAACTTACTGCCTTCATATAAGTTAGTAGGCATATCCAGCACTTTGGACCCTTTGTGGTATATGCGCACGCGCCGGTTTTGCACCCAGATAATGACATGATTGACCTTTTCTTCTTCAACCGGATTCAATGAGGAATTTCCGGTAACCCGGGGGCTTCCGGCCTTTATTCCATGAGATTCCCAGTCTGATTTGGCAATATTTATAATGAGCCCGGTATTACAGTCATATGGATTGCTCATCTCCTTGAAACTGTTTTCTCCATAAATGGCAACGCCAACCGCATACCTGGGAGCTCCTTTTTTAGGTACCACATCAAATTCGACGATAAAATTATTCGGAAACTCTACCGGTTTCAGGAGCCACCAGTTTCCTTCGGTAGCATTCAGGTTAAGCCAGTTGCCGGGGGCAATACTCAATGTATTCACTTCGCCCGATTTATTGGTTGTCCACAGTGCCGGGAAATCGCCCACGGCATCTTGGCTGAAGTCTTCGTACAACAATATTTTATCGCCCGGGACAAAATCATACACGGAAAAACTTTGCAACCCAGGCTGACCCTGACCGGTTTTGCCACTACCATCATCAATTTGATCCTGCTGGTTTTCAGTTTGATTTTCAGGTGTTTCCTGTTCCGTTCCCGATTTTTTCTTAAATACGCCTTTAATGCCATCTTCAATTTTATTCAGGCTTTTGTCAACCGCTTCATCGGTTCTTTGATTTGCCCGGTCGTTGGTTTTGTTTTCAATTTTTTTCTTCAGGTCGATTTTAATCTGACCTACCGAATAATGTGGTAATGTGAAGATCAGCACCATCACAAAAATTTTCAGAAATGTTTTCATTTTGACGGATCATTAAAGTGAATAACCAGCTGAATTTCTTTTTCTTACAATGAATCGACCTGGCAATTGAAGGAGTTCTACGGCAGATTACATCGACAAATACATTAATGAAATGTAAGAAAAAATCCGATTGGAACCATCGATCTGACCCTCTTTTTTTCGAACCGTATGTTATGAAATTTTCCCTTGTTACCATCCGGAATTGCGGATGATAACCTATCATGTAATTGTTTCTAAAATAGTGAAAGAAACGGGTAATCCTCCCTTATTATCCGTGGAGTATGTACTCTATCGTCTGCAGTTCTTTATCAGAGAACACGGTATTTCTTAAAGATTCGACATTGCCGTCGATTTGTTCCACGGAACTGGCCCCGATCAGCACCGAGGTGATCCGCTTGTCTTTCAGCACCCAGGCCAGGGCCATTTGGGCAAGAGTCTGGCCTCTGTCCAGAGCCAGGAGATTCAATTTTTTCACCTTTTCGATAGCCGGTTCCACCTGGTCGGGTTTCAGGAAACCCCACGATTTTGCGGCACGTGATCCCTCAGGGATGCCTTTAAGGTATTTGTCGGTGAGGAGTCCCTGGGCCAGAGGAGAAAAGGGGATGCAGCCGATTCCTTCTTCTTCGAGTACGTCGAGCAGTTCAGCTTCCACCCAGCGCTCAAACATGGAGTATTTGGGCTGGTGGATCAGACAGGGGGTGCCAAGGTCCCAGAGAATGGAAGCGGCTTCCCGGGTCATATCGGCCGGATAGTTGGAAAGGCCTGCATACAGGGCTTTACCGGAGCGGACAGCCTGGTCGAGGGCCATCATGGTCTCTTCGAGCGGGGTCTCGGGATCGGGCCGGTGAGAGTAGAAAATGTCGACATAGTCAAGGCCCATGCGTTTCAGACTCTGGTCGAGGCTTGATAGGAGGTATTTGCGGCTGCCCCACTCCCCATAGGGACCCGGCCACATCAGGTAGCCTGCCTTGGTCGAGATGATCAGCTCATCACGGTAGGGCAGAAAATCCTGTTTAAACAGTTTGCCGAAATTCTCCTCGGCGGATCCGGGAGGGGGACCATAATTGTTGGCCAGGTCGAAATGGGTGATTCCCAGGTCAAAGGCCCTGCGGAGCATGGCCCTGCCATTTTCCAACACATCGACACCTCCGAAATTGTGCCACAAACCCAGCGATACAGCAGGAAGCTTCAGCCCCCAGGTTCCGCAGCGGTTGTAGGTCATCGAGGTGTAACGGGATTCAAGTGCGTTATACATATATGAATAGTTTTAAGTTTCGATTATAACCCCAGCCTTCAGGCTGGGGGTTCGAGCCACAACGCACCTCCACTTAGGCAGGGCTTTAGCCCTGATTAACAAAGTGGCGTCAGGACTTCATGGCATCGTCAAACTTCACCCGGGAAGGTTCAAAGTCGGAGTACCTGACGAATTCACACGATTCGGCAGCACCTGCTTCGCGGTCCATGCCGCTGTCTTCCCATTCCACGGAGAGCGGTCCGTTATATCCGATGTCGTTCAGGGCACGGATGATGTTCTCGAAATCAATTTTCCCTCTTCCCAGGCTGCGGAAATTCCAGTAACGCCGGTTATCGCCAAATTCCATATGTCCGCCGAAAACCCCCACGGCCATGGGAATATCACTCCAGTACACGTCCTTCATGTGAACATGGAAAATACGGTCGGGGAATTCATAGATGAACCGCACATAGTCGACCCCCTGGTACCCAAAATGGCTCGGATCATAATTGAATCCGAAAGCAGGGTGGTTGTTCACTGCCTTCAGGGCCAGGTGGGCGGTGTGAATGTCAAATGCGATTTCAGTGGGGTGCACCTCAAGGGCGAATTTCACCCCCAGTTTCTGGTACTCATCTAGAATAGGCATAAAACGACGGGCAAACTCATCATAACCCCTCTGTATCATTTCGGGGGGCACTGCCGGGAAGGAGTATAGAAGGTGCCAGATGGGACTTCCGGTGAATCCCACAACGGTATCAATGCCAAGGCGGTGGGCCGCCCTTCCTGTTTCGATCAGTTCCTGTGCGGCACGCTGCCTGACTCCTTCAGGATCCCCATCGCCCCAGATATAGGCCGGCAGGATATTTTTGTGCCGCTCATCAATAGGGTCGCAGACACACTGCCCCACCAGGTGGGTCGAAATGGTAAAAAGCTGCAGTCCGTGTTTATCGAGCAACGCCCGCCTGGCATCGCAGTAAGCCTGATCGGATTTGTCAATCTCCATATGGTCGCCCCAGGTACAGAGCTCCAAGCCGTCGTAGCCAAAAGTTTTGGCCTTTTCACACATCACATCAATGGGAAGATCGGCCCATTGTCCGGTGTAAATGGTAACTGGTCGGGACATACAATCAAGTTAAAAGGTAAAAGTAAAAAGGTAAAAGTAAAAAGTAAAAAGTTCAGAGTTATCGGTTATCGGGTTGTCAGTTATCAGTTGGGTTTGCGAAAATCTGCGGGAAACAGGTCAGTTTGTTTAGTCGAATTTAACCCATTTGGGAGAGTCAGTGGTGCCGGCTTTCACAACGGCATCGATAAACTGCATACCGCGGACACCATCCTCCGCACCCGGGAAGTCGAGCCATTCAGGCCTGGGATCTGTGCCGCTGATGCGGGCCATCAGGGTAAGGACAAAATTGCGGTAGATATTGGCGAAAGCTTCGAGATACCCTTCGGGATGTCCGCCGGGTGTACGGGTATTGGCTACTGCCGCGGAATTCATAAATCCGGTTCCTGTCCGGTAGAGTTCCATGGGTTTATCCAGCCATTTCAGAACCAGGGTATTGGGTTCGTGTTGTGCCCATTCAAGTCCTCCCTTTTCACCATAAACCCTTATTTTCAGGGCATTTTCTTCGCCTGCCGCAATCTGTGAGGCCATCAGCACCCCGCTGGCCCCATTGTCGAAACGGAGAAGGGCGGCACCGTCATCATCCAGGAGCCGGCCCGGAACAAATGTATTCAACTCCGCACAGATTTCCGTAACCTTTAATCCGGTGACATACTCTGCCAGATGGTGGGCATGGGTACCGATGTCCCCCATACAACCGGCCTTCCCCGACCGGGAGGGATCGGTCCGCCACGATGCCTGGACATTGCCTTTGTCTTCCACTTTTTCGGAAAGCCACCCCTGGGGATATTCCACATACACCTTCCGGACTTTGCCCAGCATCCCGTCATCAACCATCTTTCGGGCATGTTTGACAGCCGGATAACCGGCATAGGTATGTGTAAGGGCCAATACCAGACCGGTCTGAATCACCTTTTCCCTGAGCAGCACCGCTTCTTCAAGGGTAAATGTGAAAGGCTTGTCAATCACTACATGAAATCCATGTTCAAGAGCCATCATGGCTGGACCGAAGTGAACATGATTAGGGGTAACGATCGACACAAAATCCATGCGTTCCCCTTCGGGAAGTTTGGATTCCTTCTCGATCATTTCCTGCCAGGTCTCATAAACCCTGTTCCTGGGAAGAAATAAAGACTTACCCGTTGAAAAAGAGACTTCGGGATGGCTGCTGAAACATCCGCATACCAGCTCAGCCTGGCCATCCATTATTGCAGCAAGGCGGTGTATGGCCCCTATAAAGGCATTCAGTCCACCTCCGATCATTCCCATTCTTAACTTTCTGTTCATGGATTTCTGTTTACATCTTGATGTGAGATGCTAAAATTAGCAACTCTTATTTTACCTTCAATACCAGAAAGACGTTTTTTTACCTTTCCGCGGAGACAATACCCCCTTTCTGTCGCGGGGCCAGCCGAAAAAAGCCGTTCCGGAAAACGGAACGGCTTCTGTAAGCCTGCTGGTCAATGGAACATTCTCCTTTTTTCTTGTCAGCAGTAGGGTTTAAAATTTAAAAAACAAATTAATCGTTCCGGTTATAAATTATCCGGCCATTCACCACCGAATCATCGAGGCGTAACTGGTAGAGCAGGACACCTGGGACCTGTTTCCGGGGGGTATATTCAACCCGGTTCAATATCCCTTTTCTAACATCCTTGTTCATCAGGACCTCCACTTTCTGACCGGTCAGGGAGTAGATTTCAAGGGTAGCATGACTGTCGGTTACCGGAATAAATTCAAAAGTCACCTTGTCGTTGAACGGATTCGGGTAGACCGATAATTCATTCTGTGCTGCCTTGGTCATATGCACCGACTTTTCTTCTCCGCATGGATTCGTACACACGATTTTTTTATCGAGGTTACCCACAAAGATCCGGCATTCGTCAAATGCATTGTTAATCATATCAACAGCGCTGGCAATCGAAGTGAGATTCACTGTTTTCCCTCCGCAAAGGGCAGGAAGGGTGATGGCTTGTCCCAGTGCTTTGTTTGCCAGGGTATAGAGCCCCTTGACACTCATATCATAGCCATTGGCTTTCATATAACAGAGTACCCCTTCGGGAAGCAAATAATACCAGTAAGGATTGACCGTTATCTCATTGCAGATGAATTCCGGCAATGCAGGGGGCAAAGGATTGGTATACACCGGTGTGCAAACCAATTCCACTCCCCCGGTTGATTCTTCACAGTGTAGTTTTGCCTGGGTGGTGAGGTATTTTCCAGGTTCCAGAGGTAAACCGGCAAGTGCATCATTAATGCGAAGATTAAGCCCGAGTACCAACGTCTGGGCCAGCAACTGGTTGCTGATTCTGCCCTGCTTACTCAATCCCAGGCAGGTCCTGCTGGCATAGGTAGGAACGCAAATTCCCGAAAGGTATTTACTCTCAGCCCCACCAGGAAGAATTTCGCGGATCAGAGAAGCTGTCCCAGGAGTAAATGTAATGGTATTGCTGCCCGAACCGAGAACCAGGTTGCCTTCTGCCAAAAGTGCGGCGGTGAATACATCTCCCCGCACAGTTTCTTCCAGGTCGCAGGCTGTACCTTTCTGGCTGCCGTAAAATCCCTGGGTGTAGGTACACATTTCCTTGCAGGGAAGGACTTTTACTTTAATGCAGATTTTGACAGAATTCTTACATTTATCTTCAGCACTGAAGCATATTGTTGTCTCGCCCAGGGGATAACGGTACTTGTAGCAATCTTCTCCTGTTGCCCCTGTTACAGCACATGAGAATGACACAATGCCGTCACAGTTGTCTGTGAAAACCGGAACAGGAATAATTACCGGTTCGTCGCAATCAAATTCAAGATCAGCCAGTTTTATATCCGGTTTCGGTGGTTCAAGGTCGACCTTCCAGCTATAGGTTACTGTGCAGGTCGCATCATTCCCGCACTCATCGACCGCCGTAAGGGTAAAACTCTGGCTGTGCATGC
>CAYYJE010000006.1:40974-50956 GCA_964472165.1 uncultured Prolixibacteraceae bacterium
TCTTTTCCGGGCATCCGGTGAAGACCGGATCGGTAAGATCAACCTTCCAGCTATAGGTTACTGTGCAGGTTGCATCATTCCCGCACTCATCGACCGCCGTAAGGGTAAAACTCTGGCTGTGCATGCAGCCCTGGTCCGCAATCTCCCCGGCCTTACACGTGGGTGTCAGCGATCCGTCGCACACATCCCTCACCGTGACAAGGGCAAGGGCCATTTCACACGATGGCAGAACCTTGGGATTGCAACCCAGGTCGATTGTCTTTTCCGGGCATCCGGTGAAGACCGGATCGGTAAGATCAACCTTCCAGCTATAACAGACATCAGTTGATATGGGATTTCCACAATGGTCTGCAGCAGAATAGGTGAAGATCTGCGAGCGCAGGCATCCGTTTTCCTGTAAAATCCCCGGGGTACAGGTAACCTGAACAGACCCGTCGCAATCGTCCATGGCGACAACACCCTGACTGCATTGCGGAAGCTCCGCCGGATTACATCCCAGACTCCCCCCTTTGGGCAGATTCCTGAGTTCAGGCGGAACCTTGTCGGCCACGACGGTAAATGTAGAAGTACATTCACCGGTCAGATCGCAACCATCGGTCACCTTATAGGTAGTGGTGAAAGTATAACCGTTGCATTCCACTCCCGTAGGAAGATCGGCCGGTGGTACCGGATTAAACAACGGAACCACGGGATCGGTTCCTCCTGAATAACCGAAACCTGCTTTCCAGGTATCGAAAGCCTTCTGCAAATCATCCGGCAGCGTGCAGGCTGGCATGGTCCTGTTATCCGGACATGTGGCCACTGGTGGTTCGGGCTCAATTCCGATGGAACCAATCCCTGCCAGGTCTTTTAGTTCTGCCGTGGGGGAATGGGAACTTTTTGAGCGTACCCAGATGGAGGCCAGCGTACCGCATTTGAAATTTTCACCGCTAAGCTGTTCCATGAACCACGAAAGATTTATGGCTCCCTCCACAAACTGGTTGGGAAGATAGAGGAATTGCCCGGAAAACTCAGCCGGTTCGGTAACCGGACTCTGGTCGTAAATCTTCCAGGGAACGTAGGTGTTGACCCGATTGAAAGCGCAGTAAATGGCAGGATTGGTTTCAATACCGACTCCTTTCCAATAATAGGCACTGCCAATGGCATCCTTTGTCCACTGGTCCACCCAGACATCACCCACAGCACCGCCTCCGGTGAACTCCACCGTAATCAGAATATCACCGGGTGTCCGGCCTCCCGTGGCATCTCCGTCATCATCGGTTGCCTTGGCATGCGACACAATAGCATTGCCTACAAGCTCGATTTTGGCCTGGTTGAATTCAAAGTCCACATAGGAAGAACCATTTACCTGCCAGCGGTCACAGGCAAACACGCACCAGAGATCGTCAGTGCTGCCTGTGACTGCGTAAACAGGAGGAGTCAATCCCGGGTTCCCCCAGGTAAAAACCCCCGTGGCATGCTGCATGTCGTCTTTCGGTGGCACACTGCCTGCCTTAACCCGGTACGTGTTGGGATTGTCATTGAGCTTGTTGCTCTGTTCAAAAACTGTCAGATCGCCTCCCGGATCATTTTTATACCCATCCGTAAAATGGGCAATAACGGCCACATCCTTCGAGGGAGGATCGATTACAACACCTGAAGTGTTAAAAACAGCCCCTCCCGTGCCGGGATAGGGAGTGCCTGGCCGGTGAAACCAGTCTCCCACATTGTTGGAAGTGTTTCCAGGGCTCTGCCACATGTTCACATATCCGTCGCCGTCAACTCCAAAGCCATTTACGGGCCACAATACGGGTACATTCCCCGGTTTCTCAAACTGACCGGAAGCGGGAATTGCCGTACAAAGCAAAGACATAAAAAGGAAAACCACCCAAACTGGTTCCCTGAAAAGTTCATAAAATTTTTTCATAGTCCCCTCATGCAAATGTTAACATCCTTATCCGCAACTTCACCAATCCTCTTCCTGGGAAGTCCATACAAATCATCCATTGCAGTACAATATGACAGGTTTAATAAGATCCGGAACCCGGGGCAAGGTAACCGAACCCGTAATTTTGCGTAGAGATGTTTTCTACCTTCACATAGATCAATTTAGAAAAAATCCGCCGAAAGGGCAATCCTGATTAATACGGTTAATTGTATCAGTGATTTTCGGATAGACCCCTAAGTAATTTTCCGGATCAATCTTGTCGGAGGAGCCAGGGAATAATGAACATATACTCACGTAGGGTAAACCAGAAGTATCAGACCAGATGGTGAAGCATCGCGTAACGGACCAGTTCTGCGGTTGATCTGATCTTCAGTTTGCCAAAAATTTTATTTCTATGGGTTTCCACCGTACGTGGACTGATGAAGAGTGACTGCGCTATTTCCTTATAGGTCATACCCTTACAAAAAAACTGAAGAATAGTAAGCTCCCGTGAGGTCAGGATCTCATGGGTGTGATGCAACAAGTGGGAAGAGTGGAATACGGGCGGATAATCCCGGAAAGCCCTGAATACAGTTTCAGGATAATATTGATGACCCCCCGCAACCCTTTCTATGGCGTTTATCAACTCGGTAAGCGGAGTATCAGTGAATACCACACCACATACACCCATCAGGATAAGGTCGCGATAATAATCAGAGAATTTTTCGCTCACAATTACCACGACCCGGGTACGCGGGTATTCCTTCCTGATTATTTCAAGCGTTTCCATCCCGGAGCCTTCATAGTTTACCAGGTCAAAAAGGAGAATATCAGGATTGCACTTCTTCAGGATACCGGAAAGTTCTTTCCAATCGCCAATTTCTCCGGCAATCCCGAATCCCTCTCTTTCGAGTATAAGTTTTATTCCATCCCTTAACAGGGTGAAACTCTCCAGAATCACTATTTTTAGTTTTGACTCCATCTCCTGACGTACAGGGAAGATATTTACTCCACCCTCACTTGAGTGAAGCTTTACATTTTAAATCCCATATACAATATACGTCAAAATTCGCGGATTTCCAACAAAAACAACTGAGAAGTAATTTTGCAGGAACGCCTATTATTCGTTCCTGTTGTAAAAAAGTGACTGTTTTAAGAAGGAACTATAATAATCATAAATTAATACGCTATTGAAGAAGATAGCCGGTATCCGCTGGAAGTCCGGGTTTCCGGGAAGCTTCCACGGCCAGCTCGTCGCACCGTTCATTGAAGGGATTGTCGTTGTGGCCTTTCAGCCAGACAAATTTCACCCGGTGCTTTTTATACACTTCCAGGAACCGCAACCACAAATCAGGATTTTTCTTCCCCTTAAACCGCTTGTTTACCCAGGTAAACACCCACCCCTTGGTGACCGCATCGGCCACATACCGGGAATCGGTGAAGATGGTCACCTCCGATCCCTCAATTTTCAGGGCTTCCAGGGCAACGATTACGGCCAGCAGTTCCATCCGGTTGTTGGTGGTATAGCTGAATCCTCCCGACAACTCCTTCCGGTGGCCCCCCGACATGAGAATAACCCCGTAGCCTCCGGGGCCCGGATTACCCCGGGCTGCGCCGTCGGTGTAAATCGCAACAACTGGTGACAACTTACTGTACAATCGTCATTTCGTCGATCAAATGGGTAGCACCGGCATATTTGTCGACGACCCAAAGCACGAAACGGATATCCACACTGATGGTGCGCTGAAGTTCAGATTCAAAGGCGATGTCGCCGCTCATGGCTTCCCAGTTGCCATCAAAGGCTATGCCGATGAGTTCTCCCCGGGCATTGAGAACGGGACTTCCCGAGTTTCCGCCCGTAATATCATTGTTGCTTATAAAACAGGTTTCCAGATCACCGTTCCTGTTGGCATAACGACCGAAGTCGCGTGCCAGTATCAGGGATTTCATGCGGGCAGGCACATCAAACTCATCGTCCCCGGGAATCTCCTTTTCGAGGTACCCATCCACTGTGGTTGTCTCCTTGTAGACCACACCATCGGCAGGTTCATAACTGCCCACTGTTCCGTATGTCAGACGCATGGTGGAATTGGCATCGGGATAAAAAGTCTTACTGGAGTGCATTTCCATTAATCCGGCCAGGAGCAGATGACGCCCTTCTTCCAGGATGGCTGCTTTTGCCCCGGATTCTTCCCCGATTTTCCTCATCGTGTCAAAAACATCGCCCGACACCTTAAAGACCAAGTCCTTGTCCAAAACCTTTCTGGAAGGATTTTTCAAAAAAGCCGAAAGCCTGGAAGGCGTGCTGAACAGGGTGCTTTCATACATTTTTGCTGCAAATTTCTCAAAATTTCCTTTGTATTTGGATTGAACGGTTTTGTAAAATCCGGGGTAATATTTGGCATCTACCCGGTCGTTGTAAAGCTTCATCAGCGTGGCTGCCAGTTTCTGGTCAGTGGCCCGGTCGTAATCCTTGAAAAATGCATCCATGGAGGAGGTCATGGTCTCGGATATCGATTTGATCTTATCCTTGTTTTCTTCAGGTTTTTCCAAAAGATTGTACAAAGCACGGGCACGGTATGCAAACATGAAGATTTCGGGCCCCTGCAGCAAGGCTTCCATCAGATATTGCTGTGCAATTTCAGCGTCGGGCTTTTCATAAGCCTGGTTAATCATGTCGAGGGCTTTCCCGTACCTGGCCACTCTGTCGGGTGACGAGGAGACCCATTTTGAAAAAGCAGCTTCTTCAGCTTTCTTCCGTGCAATCACATCCAGGTTCTGTAAACCCTGGTTCTGACCTATGCTGTACTTGTAATAATTTGAACTTCCGGCATATTTGTTGGCATACTGGATACGGGCCAGCTGACTGGTCTCCATGTATTTTTTGATGATATCCAGTTTCTTTTCCCTGACATCAATCCGGATCTTGTTGGTTATGTCCATGGTGGCCTGTACCTCCTGAGAGGTTCTGTAGCGGCTGGTCCGGCCGGGATAACCCATTACCATGGCATAGTCGCCATCCTGTACCCCTTTGATTGAGATGGGAAAATAGTGACGGGGTTTCAGTGGAATATTCTCTTTGGAGTAAGCTGCCGGTTTTCCGTCAGGCCCGGCATACACCCTGTAAATGGAAAAGTCAGCGGTGTGACGGGGCCACATCCAGTTGTCGGTATCCCCGCCGAATTTTCCCAAAGCCTGGGGAGGAACACCTACCAGCCTGACATCCCTGAAGGTCTCATACACAAAAAGGAAATATTTGTTTGATTCAAACATGGACGTGACCTGAGCCTGGTAGTGGGTATTTCCTATCGCTTCCTTTTCAATGGCCGAAGAAGCTTCCATGGTCACCTTTTGACGGTCGGCAAATGACATTTCCGGAGTAACTCCTGCAAGTACCTTTTCGGTCACATCTTCTGCCCTGATCAGAAACCTGGCTATTTTTGACGGGTTGGGAAGTTCCTGCTCCCTGGTCTGTGCCCAAAAACCGTCCTGCAGATAATCATGCTCCACTGAAGAGTGACGCTGAATGTCACTAAATGCACAATGGTGATTGGTCAGCATCAGCCCATCCGGCGAAATCATTTCTGCAGTACAACCTCCGATGGATACCACTGCATCCTTTATGCTTCCGTTGTTGATACTGTAAAGATCTTCCGCACTCAGTTTAAGTCCGGCTTTCTGCATTTCAATGAAATTCAGCTTCTGGACCAAAACGGGAAGCCACATTCCCTCATCAGCTTTTGTTTGAACCGGAAGAGACAGGATGATGGATAAAACCACCGGAATAAAAAAGTTTTTCATATATAAATTATTGATTTCCAATGTATTGTTAAATATGTAAATAATATTGATTAAGAACAGCTTGCGAAAATAGCAGATGTTTCTCCCAGTAACAAATTTTTCAGACAAAATTGCATCTCCGGGATTTCTTTAAAAAAAATTAAATCAGGGACTTTTTATCAAATGTTGCTAATTTTGCAGATTCGAAAAAAGTCACATGGGTAAAAGAAATCTGAGGAAAAACTTCTTAAAAAACCTGCACAACAAATACCGGCTGATTATTTACAACGATACCTCCTTTCAGACGGTATGGACCATCAGACTTTCACCGCTGAGGGTATTCACCTTTCTCAGCCTTTTCTCGGCATTTATGATTTTTCTGGTGATTTTCCTGGTGGCTTCCACCCCCCTGAAAGAGTATATTCCGGGATACCCCAAAGCAGAGTACCGTGAAATGCTTCTCAAAAACAGGTTGCTTGTCGATTCCCTTGAAAAGGAATTGGTTGTCAGGGATCGGTTTTTCAGCGACATCAAATCGGTCATTTCGGGAGAAGTTCCACAGGATTTAGCAACTGAAAATCAGCAGGTTGATGAAAAGAAGACCCGTATTGACTACAAACCCTACAACAGCGATTCGGTCTTTCAGGATAAGATTCTGGAGGAGCGGTTGAATGTTTCAACGCCGTCAGGCCGTGACCAGGTTGGAGCTCCTGAGACGCTCCATTTTTTCCTGCCTGTAAAGGGGCTTGTCACCAACAGGTTTGATGCCAGGAAAGGTCATTACGGGGTAGACCTTGTGGGTCAGCCCAACTCCCGGATTTCAGCTGTTTTGGGTGGAACAGTCCTGTTTGCCGGGTGGACCATGGAAACCGGGAATGTCATTTATCTCTTGCATGAGAACAACCTTACCTCTGCCTACAAACACAATGCAGAGTTGCTCAAAAAATCGGGTGAAGCGGTCAAACCCGGCGAAGCCATCGCCATAATCGGAAATTCCGGAGAACAAAGTACCGGACCTCATCTCCATTTTGAATTGTGGTACAATGGAAAACCTATTGACCCTGAAAAATATATTGTATTTTAACCCCGATGAAGAAGAGAATAGCCATATTGGGATCCACCGGTTCGATCGGGAGGCAGGCGCTCGAAGTCATTGAGCGGAATCCCGGCCGTTTCAGCGTGGAAGTGCTTACTGCATACAACAACACAGCGTTGTTGATTGAGCAGGCGGTGAAATACCTTCCCGATATGGTAGTCATCGGCAACGAAGAGAAATACCCCCTTGTCCGCGAAGCCCTTGGGAAATATCCGGTAAAGGTTTTTGCCGGCAAAAAGTCGATTGAAGAGGTAGCGGGAATGGACAACACCGACATGGTGCTGACAGCCATGGTTGGATATTCCGGTTTAATCCCCACGCTCAGGGCAGTGGAAAAAGGGAAGCAGATCGCACTCGCCAACAAGGAAACCCTGGTGGTTGCAGGGGAGCTGATCACCCGCACGGCCATTGAGAAACGGGCAGATCTGCTGCCGGTCGATTCAGAACATTCCGCCATCTTTCAATGCCTGGTGGGGGAGTATATGAATCCGGCCGAGAAAATATTCCTCACCTGCTCCGGTGGACCCTTCAGGGGTAGAAGCAGGGAACAGCTTGAAAAAGTGACCCCTGCCGATGCGCTCGCCCATCCCAACTGGGAAATGGGTGCAAAAATCACCATCGATTCGGCAACCCTGATGAACAAAGGATTCGAGATGATTGAAGCCCACTGGCTCTTCGGACTTGCACCCGGTGACATCGAAGTGGTTGTTCATCCCCAATCGGTGATCCATTCGATGGTTCAGTTCCGCGATGGGTCAATCAAAGCCCAGCTGGGTCCTCCCGATATGCGGCTTCCCATCCTGTATGCCCTTGGATTTCCGGAAAGATTACCCAACGACTTCCCCAGGCTGGATTTTAAAAAATACCCGAATCTCACCTTTGAAGAACCCGATACCGGGAATTTCCGGAACCTGGCTCTGGCTTACGAAGCGATCAGAATGGGAGGGAATATGCCCTGCGCCCTCAATGCAGCCAATGAAATTGCCGTGGGCGCCTTCCTGGAGGGAAAAATCGGGTTTATCGCCCTCTCCGGCATCATCGAAGAGGTACTCCGGAAATCAGAATTTGTAAAAAATCCATCCCTCGACGATCTTATTCTGACCAACGACGAAACCAGAACCAAGACTGAATTGTTGATACATTCAAATCATATTTAATAAGTATACATCATTGATTATGGAATCAGTTTTAATAAAAGCAGCACAGTTAATACTCAGTCTCTCCATACTGGTAATTCTGCACGAGTTTGGACATTTCGTATTTGCACGTCTTTTTAAAACCCGGGTGGAAAAGTTTTATCTCTTTTTTGATCCCTGGTTTTCACTTTTCAAAATGAAAAAAGGAGACACGGAATATGGCATTGGCTGGCTTCCCCTGGGAGGTTATGTGAAGATCGCAGGGATGATCGACGAATCAATGGACATGGAGCAGATGAAGCAACCTGCACAGCCCTGGGAATTCCGGTCCAAGCCGGCATGGCAGCGTTTGCTGATCATGGTGGGGGGCGTTTTGATGAACTTCCTGTTTGCCTTTGTCATTTATATCGGGGTATTGTATGCCTGGGGAGAGGAGTATCTGCCCACTTCAGAAGTGAAATACGGGATTGTAGTAGATGAAACCGGTGAGAAACTGGGATTCCGCAATGGCGACAAAATCCTCTCGGTCGACAACCGCCCGGTGGAGAATTTTGCCAAAATTGTACCCACCATCGTGCTCGATAAAGTCACATCGGTACAGGTAGCCCGCGACAGCCAGGTAGTCGACATTCCCATTACCAACGAATCACTTGCCTTGTTGCTGAAAAGCAAGGGAGTTTTCGGTGTCCGTTACCCCTTCCATTTTGTGATCGGCGACTTCGCAAAAACATCACCGGGGAAAACGGCAGGAATGCAAAAAGAAGATGAGATCTTCTCCGTCAACGGGATGAAGTTTGCTTTTCATGATGAATTCCAAAAGGTACTTTCAGAGAACAAGGAAAAGGAGATTACGGTGGGTGTGCTGAGGGGTCAGCAAAATCTTGAAATACCGGTCAGACTGGGTGCCGATGGAATGATCGGGATAGCCAACTCGGTTTCCTATCTGGATATTTTCAAAGTCAAAACTTTGCGTTACGGACTTTTTGAGTCCATTCCTGCCGGTATCTCCCGTGGAATTGAAACCACCGGCAATTACCTGAAACAGTTCAAACTTTTCTTTCTCCCTGAAACCAAAGCTTACGAATCGCTGGGAGGGTTCATCACCATCGGGAACATCTTTCCCGGCACCTGGGACTGGCATTCATTCTGGAACATGACCGCTTTCATATCAATCATCCTGGCTATCATGAACCTGTTGCCAATTCCGGGACTTGACGGGGGTCACGTGATGTTTGTGTTGTATGAAATGGTGACGCGGCGTAAACCCAGCGACAAATTTATGGAGTATGCCCAGATGACCGGTCTGATCCTTCTTTTAATCCTTGTTTTTTATGCCAATGCCAACGATATAATAAAACTTTTCAGATAACCCCCTGATGAAGATAAAAATCGCTATTTTTGCACTAAATAAAAAATTTGCATCATGAACTTATTCATTATCGCCGGTGTGGTTGGTCCCTGGCAGATTGTACTGCTTGTAGCGCTTGCACTGTTACTTTTTGGTGGCAAAAAGATACCTGAATTAATGAAAGGATTAGGTCAGGGAATGAAAGAATTCAAAAAGGCAACCAAGGAAGATGCAGCAGAAGAAGAGACAAAAAACCAGGAGAAATAATCTCCGGTTTTAAATTTAAACAAAATAAAACCCCGCCTCCTGAAATATCCGGAAGCGGGGTTTATTTTATTTACAAAAGGCCGGCATCGTGCCTATTGTTTAATCAGTTTGTGAAGCGACCGCGAAACACCCTGGCTCACCTCCAGAAAATAGAACCCTGGCTGATATGATTCACCTATCAATAAGCTGCCGTTTATTAAGACATCGCTTATCTCTTCAAGGATAACTCCCGACACGTTAAAAATCCTGATTTTGCATGGATTGTCTGGATTTCCACGTTGAATTTCCACCCGGAACCCGGAATTTGACGGATTGGGAAATACCCCAACCTGAAATGGCAACGTGTTACCGGGAGCTGTTTCCGCTGATTTGATCGTCTCAGCAACAGAACTTTCCGCAGTACAACTTCCTAACATGTCTCTGTGAGCCAGGTGGTCGGCCACATCTTC
>CAYYJE010000007.1:0-10061 GCA_964472165.1 uncultured Prolixibacteraceae bacterium
CCGACCAGTCGATTTCCATAATCACATCGCCATAGAGCCCCTGGCCGCTTTTACCCCTGAAGCGGGGAGAAACTGCCAGCGGTACGTGCGGCATGGAGTGGGCCAGATAGATAAAGAAGGGATTCTTCCGGTTCTGGTTGATAAACCGGACGGCCCGTTCCGTGTAGAGGGTCGTGATGTCAGTCTGGTCTTCCAGGGTATGGAACTCTCTCACTTTCTCATTGCCCTCAATCAGGGGTAAGGTGGGATAATTTGCCCTTCGCTCCCGTTTCTCTGCCGAAAAGGGAGAGCCATCAAAATTCACCGGCCACATGTCGTTGGAATAGGGAATTCCCAGGTATTCGTCAAAACCTTGTTGAAGGGGCAGGAATTCCCGCAGATCTCCCAGGTGCCATTTGCCGATGGCTGCGGTATGGTAATTCCGTTTTTTCAGGAGTTCGGCAAGGGTCTCCTCCGAAGGATCCAACCCGTTTTTTGAGTTAGGGGAAAGGGCGCCTGAAATGCCAACCCTGTTGGGGTAACATCCGGTCATTATTCCAGCACGGGAAGCGCTGCAAACAGCCTGGGCTGACATGAAAGAGGTGAACCGGATTCCTTCGGAAGCCATTCTGTCGAGATGGGGAGTCAGGTATTGTGAGGCCCCGTAACAGCTCAAATCGCCGTAACCCAGGTCGTCGGCAAAAATCAGGATGATGTTGGGCGTACCGGTTTTCGTGCTTTCTTTGGTGGCTGCCCCGGCCGGGAGGGCTGCAATTCCTGCAAGGGAAGCTGCCAGTGCCAGTTTCGGATTCAGAGTTTTCATGGTCGGTTTGGTGTATGATTGATTAAGGCTTCAATCCGTTTATCTTCCAAAAGTAATACTTTCGCTTTTTTGTTTATCTTGAGCAGCATAAATTTTAGGTTTTTGAAGGTTTTGTTTTCATTCCGGTTTGCGGATCTCATCAAAGGGATCACGTTTTTTTGGGTCACACTTCCTTTCCTGCTTTCAGCCTCTCCGGACAAGGAGTCCGGTCCGGGCAGCAAGTATACCGTCAGTGGATATCTGAAGGACCACTCCAGCGGGGAAGTACTGATTGGGGCTACCATCTGGATTCCTGAACTGGGTACAGGGGTGGTTACCAATCCCTATGGCTTTTATTCCGCCAGTGTAGTTCCGGGAAATTATACCTTCCGCTACTCTTATGTGGGGTATGAGTTGCAGGAAAAGCCCCTGCACATCGACAGGAATCTTTCCCTGAACGTTTACCTGGAGCCGGTCCCCGAAGAGTTGGGTGAAGTGGTTGTTACAGGCCGCCGGTCGGATCAGCAGGTGTCAGCACCGGAGATGAGCCTGGTGAAAATCAATACCGGAACCATCGGCAAGGTGCCCGCTTTCCTGGGAGAAGTCGATCTGATCAAGGTGATCCAGCTTTTACCCGGCGTCAATGCCACCAGCGAGGGGACTTCAGGATTCAGCGTGAGGGGAGGCAATACCGACCAGAACCTGATCATTCTCGATGAGGCTACCATATACAACGCCTCCCACCTGATGGGATTCTTTTCGGTTTTCAACAACGACGCAATCAAGGAAGTTACCCTCTACAAGGGAGATATCCCGGCGGCATACAGCGGCAGGCTCTCCTCCCTGGTCGATATCAGGATGAGGGACGGGAATGCCCGGAAGGTGCAGGCTACCGGCAGCATCGGCACCGTGTCGAGCAAGCTGACCCTCGAAGGACCTCTGAAAAAGGACCGGACCACCTTTTTGATTTCAGGAAGAAGAACCTATGCCGACCTCTTTCTTCCCCTCTCAAAAAATGAAGATATCCGCGATAACCAGCTCTTTTTCTATGACCTCAATTTTAAACTGACCCATCAGTTCAACCAAAATAACCGGATTTATCTGTCAGGCTATTCCGGCCGCGACATTTTCAGGAATCAGTTTGCCCACATGGGATTCGGGAACCAGACTGCATCAATCCGCTGGAATTCACTTTTGTCGCGAAAACTGTTTTTCAATCTTTCACTGATCAGTTCGGATTTTACGTATGAGCTGGAAACCCCCGAAGAAGAGAAGAATTCTTTCCGGTGGGCTTCTCTTTTGCGTGATTATTCCGCAAGGGCTGATTTTACATGGTATCTGGCCATGAGTCACACTTTGCGGTGGGGAACATCCCTGATACACCATCGTTTTTCTCCGGGGAACATTACCGGTACAGGTGGTCAAAGCCGCTTCTCCAGCTATTCGCTACCCCTGAAATATGCACTGGAACAGGGTTTTTATATTTCCGATGAATTCAAGGCCAGTGAAAAAGTCACACTGAAGGCCGGTTTGCGATTGTCGCAGTTCCGGAATACCGGGCCCGGCGTATTCTACGTGTACGACGACCAACATGTTCCCTCCGATAGTGTCAGGTACGAACGTGGGGACATGGTCAATACCTATTCCCTGCTGGAACCACGCGTGGGCCTAACATTTCTGGCCAGCGACAGGGCATCTGTCAAAGGAAGTTATTCCCGGACAGTCCAATTTCTGATGCTGGCTCAGAATTCCACGGCAGGAACACCCCTGGATATCTGGTTCCCGGCATCACCCAATGTGAAACCGCAGGTGTGCGATCAGTTTGCCCTAGGCTATTTCCGGAATTTCTACCGCCCTGAACTGGAGTTCTCCACGGAGGCCTATTATAAACGCTTCAGCCATGTGACCGATTTCAGGGACCATGCACAGTTATTTCTGAATCAGTATCTCGAAGGGGAGCTGCGGTTCGGGAATGGGGTTACCTATGGTATTGAAACGATGGTGAGAAAAAACTATGGCAGGCTTACCGGATGGCTTAGCTATACCTGGTCACGATCGTTCCGGACCATTCCGGAGATCAATGACGGAAAGCGTTACAACGCACCCTTTGACAAGCCCCATGCCCTGAATCTGGTGGCCAGCTATGATCCGGGGCGACGTCTCTTTGCCTCTCTGACCTGGGTTTATTCGACTGGCCTGCCCGTTACCTTTCCCACAGGCAGGGCATTTGTCGGGAATACCCTCATCCCTGTCTATTCCGGACGAAATGAATACCGGATGCCCGACTACCACAGACTCGACCTGTCGTTGACATTCAGGGGAAAAACCAGGCCTGAAAGGAAGTGGCACGGGGAATGGAACCTTTCAGTCTACAATGCTTACAACAGACACAACACCTGGTCGATTAACTTCGTGGAAGATGACAATGACCCGAATCTGATCCGTGCTGAAAAAACCTATCTATTTGCGGTTATTCCGGCAATCACTTACAATTTCAAATTCTGAGAGAATGAGGAATGCAATTCTTGCAGTGTGTTTTCTTTTCCCTTTTGGGTTCTTTGCCTGTACCGAACCTATCGATATTGAAATGAAGGAGAATGACACCAGGTTGGTGGTGGACGGATCTTTCAACACCGAGCCCAAAGCCCACACCATCACGTTGTCCAAAACTACCGGCTATTTGTCGGGGCAGGACCAGTTAATGGTGGAGGGGGCATCCGTGAAACTTACAGACGGAACTCACCACTATTTTCTGAAAGAGAACCCCCCGGGTAAGTATAAGACCAATTCACAGTTCCAAGGTGTTGCAGGGAAGCAGTATACCCTGCAGATCAGCCTGAAGGAACCGGTAGGCGGACATGCGGATTATGAAGCGGTTTCCGGAATATCTGAGCCGGTAACGCTGGATTCCATCTTCCTTGAATTTTATCCCGACTTTTCAGAGGAGGGGATGTGGGAAATCAGGGGTTATTTTGAAGATCCTCCTGGTCCCGATTATTACCGGTTTTTGGTTTACCGGAATTCAGAGCTGGCCACTAACTCCATCACGGATTGGTTTGTCACCGATGACCGGTTTTTCGAGGGGAGGTATGTGTTCGGCTGGACGGTGGCTTTCCTGCACCAGCACCGTCGTCGTGAAGCCCTGGCTGCCGGTGACCGGGTTACCGTTCAGATGGACAGAATCAGCCGTGAATATGCCATTTTCATCCAGGGGATCCAGTCGGAAATGCAGGAGTCTTATCCTTTATTTTCCGGACCTCCTGCCAATGTGAAAGGAAATGTCAGCAACGGGGCCATCGGTTTTTTTGAGGCTTATGCCTCCTCAAAGGTAACCGTAATGGTTACGAAAAACAGCCGGTAAATCATCTCTCCGGCAGTGGGTTCTCCTCAGCCAGTTTCCAGTGGTTGTCGTAAAACCCGGCCCTGTGGATCCCGGGGACTCCATCCCTGACCATGTTGACCGAGAAAATGGTATAATCTGGGAAACCAGATCCGCCTGTAAAATATTGGTTGGCGTAGGCAGCTTTCATACCCGGAACTCCTGTTCCAGTGATCGCCGCTACTGCGAGGGTGTCGCTGCCGGGCCGGGGGTACATCAGATAAGCCCCGAAATGATCGCCCTGATAAACCTGATTTCCCATTTTCAGCGCACCGCGTGTAACCTGAATGGGACAATTCCCCAGAAGGACCGGCCAGACACTGTTGGTGGTGGCATTGCCGTAGAGGATGATTCCCCGTCCGGGCCATGCTGCCGGATTAAAATCCCTGTCGGCTACCATGTCGACGCTTCCGTTGCCCCGGTAATACCAGGTTTCGGCATCAAAACGGGCTTTTGCCAGCGCCCACGCATTCTCCTCCCTGTTCCCCGAAGTGCCGTATACAAAAACCATCCGGTGGTTAAAAGGCTCCTTGAACGTACCGTTGCGCAACATTCCTTTTTGGCCCCGGTCGGGCGGGGTGCCCTGATGCCACTTCCCTTTCCGGATGAGGGATAGGAGCCTGCCCTGCTCTGCTGCCGGAACTTTCACACTGTCCCCGTCAATGACTACCGCAATTCCGGAATTTTGAAATTCTGACAAGTCGAGCGTTAGTGCAGCGATGTTTTCCGTTTGCCCGGTAACCGTTCCCCCACGGAGATCGCGGATGAGCTGCACGCTGCTGTATTTGAGCGGTTCCTGCTGCTGGAGGATGGTGACCCAGGCAAAGCTGGCCGACACCGCAGGATTGGCAGTGGTAAAGCCGATGTGGTTCCGCTGGCTGTCGGAAATTCGGCGGTGGCTCTCCAGAAAACTGAAAAGCGGCGGCCAGTCCACACTCTCGCTGCCCCACCAGTGGCTCCCTCCCGGATATTCATAGTAACAGAAGTCGGCATGGAATTCTCCCAGGATTTTCCTCATCTGGCGTGCATAATCGACGGATACGGTACGGTCGTCGTCACCGTGGTGAATGTAAATTCCGGAGGCTGCGTAATTTTTGACCAGTTCGAAAACGTTGCTGCCATTGGCGGCCCTGTAAAGGTTTTGTTCGTTGATATTTTCTCCGGGGCCGGGAATTTTCCCGTCGGCAGAGCCATACCCCAGGAGGGAGGGATAGCCGGCACAGGGTGCGATAGCTGCCCATTTGCCGGGATAAGTGGCTCCCAGGTACCAGGTGCCGTGCCCTCCCATGGAATGCCCTGTCAGGTATATCCGGTCAGGGGCAGGCCTTAATTTTTCCACCGCACGGGACAGTACTTCGATGGCATCCATCCGTCCCCAGTCCTCCCAGTTGAATCCCCGGGGACGGCGGTTCGTGGGCGCTACCAGGTCACCCTCTTCCTTCGGCTTGTAAGCACGGGCCTGGCCAATGGCTTCAACCCCCGCACCATGCACCGACAAATAGAGCGACTTGCCCTGCACGGAACCTCCCTTGCGGGGATTCACGGCATAATACTGGAGGCTCCCGTCGATATGGCTGATAAACGTGCATTTATAGGGTTGATCCCCGGGAACGGACGCAAGGGTGAGGGTTGTTTCCGATACGTTTTTCCCCTCCTGCAGCAGGGTAAGAAGGCACTTCACCTGTCCCTCCCCGGTAACTCCCGAGGCGTCGAAACGAAACATCACCTTGCGGATAGAGAGAGGGGGGATGTCAGGGATCATGGAGGTAACCTCCCTGCCTGCCACTGCAGCACGGATGGCTTGCTTCCGGGAAGGCCGTGAGGAGGCATTCACCACCACCACCGCCCCCATGAGCGAATGTGGGTCAGCCCCTTCCACAATGTCGGGGAGGGTGGCATCCTCACCCTTCATCATCACCGGGGTGCCCGGGAAGATGATCCTGGCAGAAATACCTGTCCACATGGCTCCCGTACGAACGAAAATCTCATTGGTTCCTTTTTTTAACCTGGCAGGGATGTAAAGCCATTTGTCGCCATAGATGTCACCGGCATGAGGCTCCCCGTTGAGGTAAAACATGGAATTTCCGCTGATGTTGAACAGCACATTTTGCTCACGCGGAGAGTCGTAGGTGAGGAAGATGTAGCCGTTGAAGGCATCCCTGTCCCTGAAAAGGCCTGCAGTGTCGGCCTTGATTGCTTTCCAGCGGATTTCATTTCCTCTTCCGTCGGTAAACAGGAGATCTCCGGCCCGGGGTGCACGGAACTCCGGCTGAAAATAGTGCCAGGCAAACTGGTCGGAATAAAATCCCTGCCGGCCATACTGGTGACAGTTTCCTGCTGCCAGGCCTTCGCGGAAAAGATGCTGCTCCTGGCCATCAGCCGACCCATAAAGCAAAAAGAGGAACAGAAACCGGATTAAAAAAGTTTTTCTGACCATGGAATTTCGGGTTTTATCTGTTTAATCACAGGTTGCTTCCTGAAGAAGAGCTTCACCGGTGTGGATCAGGCATGAATCCCCTTTCACGAAGCCATGAAGCGAAAGTACGCATCATCTTCATCCCTGAAAAATTTTCTGTTCCACAACATATCAACCGGAAAAGCAACAAATATTTATAAATTTGCTGGCTATACCGGCTGAATATGAGGGTGGATATTGTTGATGAGCGATTTGTTTCCCCTCCATTTTCTGCTTTGGTTTATAGAAAATACTACCCGTAAAAAATAACAGCTTTATGAAAAAAGAAGTACAGGAAAAGAAAAAAGTAGCCATCGGAGTGGATGTGGGCGGAACCAACACTGCCATCGGAGTGGTGGATGTCGACGGAAATGTGATGTTCAAGGACAACATTCCTACGGCCACTCACGGTGATTTTGAGAAGTTTGTCGAGGAATTGACGGCAGCGGTTAACAACCTGATCAAATCAGCAATGCTGCTCAATGAAAACCTGGAGGTACTCGGAATCGGCATTGGCGCTCCCAACGGAAATTACTACAATGGAACCATTGAATATGCTCCCAACCTCTCTTTCCGGGGAGTGCTCCATTTTGTGAAGTTGCTCCGGTCTCATTTCCCGGACATGCCGGCGATTGCCCTAACCAACGATGCCAATGCAGCTGCCATCGGTGAGATGATTTACGGGGGTGCCCGCGGAATGAAAAATTTCGTGATGTATACCCTGGGTACCGGAGTGGGAAGCGGAGTGGTGGTAAATGGGGACCTCGTATACGGCCACGATGGTTTTGCCGGGGAATGCGGTCATACTACCCTGATCCCGGGTGGCAGACTCTGCGGTTGTGGCTCCCTGGGCCACCTCGAAGCCTATTGCTCGGCTCCCGGAATGAAAAGAACCGCATTTGAACTGATGGTGCACTATAACGCCACCGACAGCATGCTGGCGAACAGGTCATTCAATGAACTCGATTCAAAAATGATTTATGACGCAGCTGTGGCCGGTGACAAAATCGCAAAAATGGTGTTTGAAAAAACAGGGGCCTATCTCGGTCAGGGACTTGCCGATACCGTTCACCACCTCAGCCCGGAAGCCATCTTCCTCTTTGGCGGTCCTACCGCTGCAGGAGAACTGATCTTCAAACCTACCAAAGAGAGCATGGAAAACCACCTGCTCCCGATCTTCAAAAACAAGATCAAAATCCTTCCTTCACAGCTTAAACCGGGCGATGCAGCCATCGTAGGTGCCAGCGCACTGGTGTGGAAGGAACTGGAAAAATAGCCGTTTAACCACGGTGTGCACAGAGCAGGCACAGAGGACACAGCGTAAAATATCTTTGTGTCCTTTGTGCCTTTTTGTGTCTTTGTGGTTAAAGATTGGCAGTCCAGGCCATAAGCAAAGATCGTTTTATGTACTTTTGAGCATTAGAGCCAGGAGATTCGATGATTAAATGTCTTCCACATATTCACTCGTTATTATTAATACTGCTTCCCTTTGCACTTTTTTCCCAGGCTCCCGATCCTGATTTCATGGAAAAGATTGCACGGACCGACGAAGCGCAACGGATGAAGAAAGCTGCTTTTGCCGAACCTTCCCGGACAGGGGAGTATGACCTCACCTACCAGCGGATGGAATGGCAGATCGATCCCGCTGTGCGGTTTATCGCCGGCAAAATAACCTCCCGGTATACTTCGGAAATTCCTTCACTCCAACGTATCCGCTTTGATCTCCGGGAAAATATGACCGTCGATTCCGTGAAATCGGGAAACCAGCATCTGCAGTTCACCCATCCGGGCGACCTGTTGGAGATTGTCCTGCAAAATGCGGTTCAGAAAGGGGCATCCGATTCCCTGTCGGTTTATTACCGGGGCGTACCCTACAGGTCGGGATTCGGATCCTTTGAAGCCACTACCCATGGAACGGAAAAGGTTCCTGTATTGTGGACCCTTTCCGAACCTTACGGGGCCTTTGAATGGTGGCCCTGCAAACAATCCCTGACCGACAAGATCGATTCAGCAGATATTGTGGTTACCTCCCCGGAGTTGTACAGGACTGCTTCCAACGGACTGCTGTTGTCTGAAAAGGTGAAGGAGGGCAAACGCACCATGCACTGGCGGCACCGGTATCCCATTGCCACCTACCTGGTGGCCGTTGCCGTCACCAACTATACCGGATATTCCGATACGGTCAGGCTTGAAGGGGGTAAAATCATGCCGGTCGTCAACTTCGTCTACCCGGAGAACCTCGACGACGTGAAATCAAAAACCGGGGTAACCACCGGACTGATCAGTCTTTTTAGCCGGCTTTTCGGAGAATACCCCTTTGCCAGGGAGAAGTATGGCCATGCCCAGTTCGGATGGAACGGGGGTATGGAACACCAGACGATGAGCTTTATGGGGATCTTCGACTTTGAACTGATCGCCCATGAACTGGCCCATTCCTGGTTCGGAAACACCATTACCCTGGCATCGTGGCACGACATCTGGCTGAACGAGGGATTTGCCACTTATGCTACCGGGCTGGCCTACGAAGGGATGTTTGACGGAATATATTGGAAGCCCTGGAAAAAGCTTATCCATGACCAAATCGTCAGCCAGAACGGTGGCTCTGTTTACGTGACTGATACCACCAACGTAAGCCGCTTATTCGACAGCCGGCTTTCCTATTCCAAGGGAGCTTACCTTTTACACATGCTCCGGGGAATCCTGGGTGAGGAGCCCTTCTTCAGGGCTGTAAGGAATTATTTCAACGATCCTCTGATTAAGTATAAATTTGCCACTCATGATCAATGGGTGAAACACCTGGAATCCGCCTCAGGAACCTCTCTCTCCGGATTTTTCAGCGACTGGTATACGGGAGAGGGATTTCCTGTTTACAGCGCCGGATTCAGGCACATCAACCCTGCCACCCTGCAGATTACCATTTTACAGGAACCTTCCGTTTCCTCCGCCGGTTTTTTTGAAATGCCCCTGCCAGTCAGGGTATACAACGCCAACAAAAGCGACTCCGCTGATTTCCGGCTTGACCACCGCTACAACGGGCAGGTTTTTGAGGTGCCTGTACGGTTCGAAGTGGCCGGTATGGCCATCGATCCTGACTTTTGGCTGATACGGAAAGTTAACAGCGTTACTGCCATCAGGGATCTGCCAGGATCAGACTCCGGCATGACCCTTTATCCCAATCCTTCCTCCGGCACATGGCATTTTACGCTTCAGCCCGGTGAGGTGGCTGAAAGGGCCGGAATTTACAGTATCACAGGGAGCCTGCTGGCAGAGGAGGTTCCCGCACACCTTTCAGTTGCCGCTCCCTGGCTGAAATCAGGGTTTTACCTGATCCGCGTGAAAACCAATTTCAGGGTAGCGGAGGGGGTTCTGATCAGAAAATAAACGTGTAGGTTTGTCAATTGCATGGGGCATGGAACCCATTTAACGATTTGATGATTTAACGATTT
>CAYYJE010000007.1:10161-13942 GCA_964472165.1 uncultured Prolixibacteraceae bacterium
GCCGGAAATACTCCCTGGGTGTGCCATTGCTTCTATGCCTATATGAAGGAGGAGAACTGGCTGGTGTTTACCTCCGACGAAAAGACCCGCCATGTACAGGAGGTGCTGGACAATCCCGTGGTTTCAGGTGGAATTGTGCTGGAAACCAGCGTGGTGAGCAAGGTCCAGGGCGTTCAGTTCAGCGGGATCATGCGCCGTCCTTCGGAAGAGGAGAAGGGCAGTGTTACCCGTGCCTATCTGGTGCGGTTTCCGTTTGCCGTCCTGATGAATGCCTCCCTTTGGATTGTGGAGATCCACCATATTAAAATGACCGATAACCGGCTGGGATTCGGTAAAAAGCTGCTATGGGAAAGAACGTGATGGTTCACCGCAAAGCCGCAAAGCCGCAAAGCGGTATTTTAATTCTGATGCTTCTTTTTTTGCAGGCTGGAACAGGCTGGTCGCAGGTGGTGACGGGGCGGGTTACGGATGCCCTGACCGGAGAGCCTTTGCCCGATGCGGCTGTGGTGGTGATGCCTTTGGGAAGAGGTGCCCACACGGCCGGGGATGGAACCTACTGGCTGGAACTTTCTTCCGGAAGAAATATTCTCCACATAAGTTATGTAGGCTATACCCCGGTCAGGGAAGAGATTGTCGTCAGGGAAGGCAAAGCCGGTTTTATCCGTCATGTTGAACTCTCCCGGGAAATCATCGAGCAGGAGCAGGTGGTGGTAACTGCCGATAAGTTGGGAATCCGGCGTCGGAGTACCCCGCTGAATATTTCGGTCATTTCGCGGGCAGAGGTGGAAGAGAGTGCTGAGACCAACATCTTGCCGGTTTTGAGTGCCCGGGTACCCGGATTGTTCGTGACCGAGCGGGGTGTTTCCGGATTTGGACTGGCCGGGGGTTCTGCAGGAAAAATCAGCATCCGCGGAGTGGGAGGTGGCGATACCTGGTTTCCGGTTCTGCTCCTGATTGACGGACAACCGCAGTTCATGGGGATGATGGGGCACTCCATCCCTGACAGTTATGTCACATCTGACATCGAACGGGTAGAGGTGGTAAAAGGGCCGGCATCGATCCTTTATGGCACGAATGCGATGGGCGGGGCCATCAACCTGATCACCCACAGGCAATCGAGGGAAGGATTGTCGTTTACCGGAAGGGTGGAAGGCGGATCGTATGGCACATTGAAGTATGGTACATCTGCCGGAATCAGGAAGGGAGGGTTTCACCTTCTGGGCTCCTGGAACCACGACCAGTCGGATGGCCACCGCCCAGCTTCCGGTTTCCGGCTCGGCAACGGGTACCTCAGAACCGGCTATGCCTTCAGTTCTCATTTCTCCCTCGATGCGTCGGTCAGCCGCAGCGGATTCAAAGCCTACGATCCCGGACCGGAGTTTAGCACCAGCAGTGCATTTCCGGTCAGCCAATGGGTGGACATTATCCGGACCAATGGCTACCTTTCCCTTGCCAACAGGTTCGACAGGGCTGAAGGAGGTATTAAAGCCTACCTGATGGGAGGCGACCATGATATTTACGACGGCTGGCAATCGCACGACTCCAACAAAGGAGTGAGCCTATACCAGGTGTTCCGCTTTTTCAAGGGAAACCGCATCAATGTGGGTTTCGATTACAAACACTACGGGGGGAAAGGAAGTTCTCCCACCTTGGGTACGGTGAGCGGAAAGGAGTTTTCCGTGAAGGAGAACGGGGGATATCTGGTCATTGACCAGACCCTGTTTGGGAGGCTGACGCTGAACGGAGGCCTCCGGTACGACCACCACTCCCTCTTCGGGGGTACGTGGATCCCCCAGGCCGGAGCAGGATTTCAGTTTACTTCCTCCGCAACTTTTAAGGCACTGGTATCCAAAGGATTCCGGAATCCTACCATCCGGGAACTCTACCTTTTCCCACCCGCGAATCCTGACCTGAAGCCTGAGTCTATGTGGAATTATGAAGTGAGCTGGCTCCAGGGATTTGCCGGGAACAGAGGTTCGTTCGACCTGACCGGTTTTGTAGCCCGGGGAGCGAACCTGATTGTGACTGTCCCCAACCCCACACCCCCCCCGCCCGTAAAAAACCAAAACTCGGGGAGTTTTTCACACCGGGGAGCTGAGTTTTCGCTCCGCTACCGCTTCAGCGACAGGCTCAGGGCAGAAGGGAGCTATAGCTACCTCCACATGGAAGCTCCCCGGATCTCTTCGCCGGTGCACCAGCTGTTCACGGGAGGAAATTACAAAAAAGGCAAATTTGATTTGTCGCTGAATCTCCATCATGTCGGAAAGCTTTACACCCTGACATCTCCAAATGGTCACCAAACGGAAACCTATATGCTGGTGGGCAGCAAGCTGCGCTATTTTGTAAACCGGTATCTGGAAGTGTTTGTGTCGGGTGAAAATTTACTGAATCAGAAATACGAAGTGCAGTATAGGTATCCCATGCCGGGGGTTACAATTTTTGGAGGGATGCAATTGAAATTGTAAAAATCAGCCCCAAAAGGTTAAATAGGTCAAAAAATTATTTGGGGAGCAAAAATCAGAGGGGTGCATCCAGAACCAGGGATGAAGCACCAAGGATTCCCATGTTGGCGGCATCGGAAACTTCAAATGCGAGCTGGTTGTACAACCGCCTGTATGGAAAATTGTCTTCCAGAAACTCAATCATGGCGTCGGAGAAAAACTTATATCCCTGGCTGACAGAACCTCCGAAAATGATAGCCTCGGGTGCCAGTGCAAAGAGGATGTTGGCGACAGCCCTGCCCAGATGCTTGCCCAGCTCATCAAAGACTTTCAGGGCTACCGGATCACCAATGGTGGCCCGCCTGAAAAGCACTTTCCCGTCAATTCCCTTGTCACTGAAATATTGACCGCTGGCATATGCCTCTATATTCTTGTCACGGTAGTAAATGTTCCCGAATTCCCCGGCTCCGCAAAACCTTCCCGGATAAAGATGGCCGTTGATGATGATCCCTGCTCCCAACCCGGTGCCGACGGTAATCCCCACAAAATTTTTGTAGGATTTCCCCTTGCCGAAATAGCGCTCTCCCAAGGCAAAACAGTTGGCATCGTTGTTCACATATACCGGCTTGTTGAAATAATCACCAATCAGTTCGGCCAGCGGAACAGAATCCCAGCTGGGAATGTTGACCACGTCAAGCACGGTGTGCTCTTCCAGGTCGACCAGGCCGGGAACTCCGATCCCGATCCCCCCGACCGAAGGGTCAAAGACCTCCTCGATGGACTGGATTACTGCCTGAACCACTTCATATTGCGGCCGGTCAAAAGGGGTTGGTAGGTCTGACTGCCGCGCAATCTGTCCATCATGGACCAGTCCTGTGCTGATCTTGGTGCCTCCGACGTCTACTCCGATAATCTTCATAGCAGGGAATAGGTTTATTCCTGCAAATGTAAAGATTATTGGGAAATCTGGAGAATTCTTAATCTTAAATAGTAACGCTTAAATGGCGCGCCGAACAAATTGACATGCGGGGGTCATTCGCTCTGTTGTGATCCGGTGATTCAGTGATCCGGTGATTCAGTCCCGTCTGAATTGGGACTCCGCTGCGCTCCGATTTGAACCCCTGAAAAATTTTTGAACATTCCCTTTTCCCGCAACGTCCGTTTTTAGAGCTCCCCGCCGGCTCTGCCGCGAGGAGCTTCAATCCACCCCTCCTGTCCCTGCGGGCACGAGGGGATACTATCGTAGTCCGCTGCATATCCCGGGACCACTGAATTTAACCTTTGAACGGCACGTTGTGCCCTTGAACCCTTGAACCCATGAACCCATGAACCCATGAACC
>CAYYJE010000007.1:14042-50419 GCA_964472165.1 uncultured Prolixibacteraceae bacterium
TGAACCTTTATTTTAACCTCTGCCTCAGAAAAGCCCTTCTACCGATTTTCCCAGCAGCGAGGCTTCACGGAGAAATTCCTGAACCGAGAGTTCGCGCATATAGATAAGTCCATGGGCGGCCCTGAGCAGGGGCGATTCATTCTCGTAATAGAAATTTTTACCCAGCAGAAACTGGATTTGCTTGTGCTGTTCCATCCATACCTTCTGGGTCAATTCACTGAATTTACCGTCGTGCTGGTAACTGGGGAACGATGCGTTGACCTGGCTCAGGTAGCAGTCGGTAAACGATTTGTCGAGAACGGCCAGTGAGTTCATGGATACGGGAACGATGACTTCCACGTCGGAAGGGTTGTACCGGAACCAGACATTGCGGTAGCCAATAATGCGGAGGCCGGAAAGGTCTTCTTCCTTGTTCCATTCCGCAACGGCGGCAGCAATGGCCTGAAGAACCTTGTAGTGGGTGTCGGGACCGCTCCCCTCGGGGTCCATGGCCAGACTGATCCGGGTAGGTTTGTATTTCCGGAAATCTTCCAGAATGGGCAATACGTCACGTGTACGGTCAGGACCGCTCCCGAATACGTCACCCTGGTAAAATCCCAGTCTCAGATGATGCACGTTTTTGACGGAAATGCCATAATGGGCCCATACCAGCTCTTCTTCAAATTCCCTGATCATCCCCTTCATTTTCTGGATGTTAGGCGGATTCTTTGCCCCGTCGTAACTTTCTTCGAGTATCTGTATGGTCTCCAGAATGGTCTTCACAAGTTCCTGCCGGTCCCTGAGTCCCCAGATAACAACCATCGCCCTAACCAGGCGGTGGCAGACTCCTCTCCGTTTCCCCTCTTCATCCATGGCCGCGATGTTGTCGAGATAATGGTAGACATCCTTGTCCCATTTGTACTGGTACCCTTTTTCGAAGAAATCGGGATAACCGATCATCTCAATTTTCCCCTTGCCGATCAGTTGAAGGGTATCGCGCAGCAGGTCCAGCATAAACCGGTTGGTGACCGCGTTGAACCCAGAGGTGAGGACGGAGAAGTGCATTTCATTGCTTGACTCCCGGCTCTGACGGTTTGTGACCGGCATGATGCCCAGCATGATGTCGTCGTGGTGCGGACCGGTGTGGTAATAAATCTGGTTGGTTTCACGGCGCATTCCCCTGCGCATTTTGGCCAGGATGGAATCAATGACCGATTGCACGGTATTTTCATCCAACCCGGGGATGAGGCTGCAATACTCGTCGGCTTTGAGATCTTCCAGTGTAAGTTTGGGTCCGAATTTGTTGATTTTCCGGCTTAAATCAATGACCGCTTTTTCCGTTTTGCTGTGGTTCCAGGGTGACTCTCTGTAATAGGCATCAATGCTGTCGTGCAGTTTGATGGCGGCACCCCGTGTCAGGTAGAAACGGCTGTTTTCCAGTTTTTGGAGTGCTGTCGCCGGATAAATATTGGTGGGTTTACTTTCGAGCGAATCCCTTATGACATCGGCAATGGCTTCCCCTGCCGCATACACAATGGCTTTTCCGGCAGGATTGAATGTAAGTGTTCCCAGTCCGATGGTGATCACAAGGCGGTTACGGGATACTTCAATGCCTCCAAGGTCTCCGGCTGTGATGGCCTGGGTCTCGAAATTCGTTCCGGTAAGCCGGGTAGGGGTATAATGGTTGGTCCCCCTGGTGTTAAAGGCAATATGCCCGTCGGGTCCTATTCCTCCGAGGAAAAATCCGATGCCTCCCCATTCCCTGATTTGTGCTTCATATTCGTCGCACCAGTTGTCGATCAGGAATATCGATTGCTGACGCAGTTTTTCTGCCTGGTTCCGGGCTTCCCTGAAGCGCAGGGATAGGTCGATCTGGAAATCGGGGAAGATTTCGCGGTAGGTTTTCCCTTCAGCCAGTGGAATCTCATCCGAATTGATCAGAAGTGCCCTTTGGGGATCGAGCCCGAATCCTTTGATGTAATAATTGTGGACATAATTCCACAAACTGTTGTGCTGCCCTGAGTGAATGGGGTAAAATTCACCTGCCTGGACAAAGCGGAGACCTCTGAGATCGGGTTTCCTGGCCCCCTGGAGTCCGTACTTTGAGAGGACCTCCGCCCCCCTTGCGTTGTTCCAGTTCTCAAGCAGTACCATGGTGTTTTTCAGAAAATGCTGGGCGGTTTTGCTGGTGGGCAGGGAAATCACTCCTTCCGGGTTTTCCAGGGTCCACTCCAGAAAACTGAGTGCCGACAACAATCCCAGTTTGGGGAAGTTGTCCACAATCACATAGGAAGCGGGAGTGGTGATTTTCTGACGGCCCGATTCTTCATAAAATGCCTGTTCAACCTTGGTGAGATTCTTCATAATATGGGTATTTGTGTAATGTTTCTGCCATTTTCCCGACTGCAAAAGCTGCCGCACCCATTGTTCCGGCTTTTTCCCCCAGGTTGGAGAATCGGATTTCGGTGTCGTTGCTGATGTCGGTATTGCTATAGGTAAAAATTGCCTGTTGAATGGGTGCGTTCATAAATAAACCGGCATCGGCCATTTTCCCGCCAATGATTATCAACTCGGGATTAAAAAGCTGGATCAGGTTGGCAAGTCCCCTTCCCAACCAGAAACCGGCATTGCTCAGGATCGAAATTGAAAACTGGTCGCCGCAAAGTGCGGCCTGGATAACGGTATCGGAATTGATATTCCCGGGATCGTTTTCCGTAAGGCCGGGGATCAGTGAAGAGACTCCCCGTTCGATTCCTTCCCGGGCCTGGCGGGTAACGGCCTGCGCAGAGGCCACTGTTTCGAGGCATCCGATCTTCCCGCAGCCACACAGATTTCCGTTCTCCACAAAGGGAACATGCCCGAATTCACCCGAAAATCCCGACTTCCCGGTATACAAACGGCCGTCGATAATGATCCCCAAACCAATACCCCAGTCGACATGTGCCATCAGTACGTTTTTCCTGCCCCTGGCAAGCCCGAAATGCTTCTCGGCAAAGGTCCTCATCCGGGCGTCGTTGTCGATAAAGACCGGCAAGCCGAAAATTTCCCTGATTTTCAGGTTGAGGTCTTCAATTTCCGGGAAATAGGTCGAATTAATGGATCTTTCCTGGTTGACAAGCCCGGGCATTTCAATGCCCACAGCGATCAAATTCCCAGATCCCAGGCAGCATGACTCTAAAATCCGCACCAGATGTCCGTGAATCCTTTGAAACAAGGAAAAATCCTTTTCCATCTTCTCGGGTATGTAATGGGGCCCGCTGATTTCAGCATTGCAGGCATTGAAGACCGAAATAACGCTGTAATTCACGTTGATGGTGATCCCGGCCACATAAAAGGCATCTTCTGTAAGCCCGTAAATCAACGGCCGGCGACCTCCGCTGGAATTTCCCTGCCCCAGCTCTGTGATTAACCCTTCGCCGATAAGCTCCTGAATCAGGCTGTTGATCTTGGGTGTACTCAGTTCCAGCTCAGCGGATAACTCCGCATTCGATGCGGACCCGTTGAAATAAATTGAGCGAACAATCTGTTTCTTTTGATTGTTAATTTTCAACTCAATCCCAGGCGTTTGCCTGTTGTTGCCAAAAAGTTGTTCCATAGTGGTGTAATGACTTCAAAAGTTCAAAAGTTTTTTGTAATAAACAAGTAACTTATTAAAAAAATCAATAAGTGACGGGAATATTTTCAAATAAATGGGTAACCCTGGGGTTGCCGGCCGGTTTAGTCGGCGGGATTCTTTAATTTTGCCGGCAAGGAAGAGGGGAGTCTTTAAGTTGACGGTATGAAGAGGAGATTCGCTTTGTGATCCGGGATAATTCAATACTTTTACAAAAATTGAGAGGGACATGGAAAAAAATAAACAGGATAACCGGGGTATGCGGAGAGTGCGGGTCACCCGCAATGCCGAAATTTCACCCCGGGTTCATTTGATATCCTGGAAAAGGGAAACTGATTTCGTGGCTGGCCAGGTGATCCAGGTTGCCCTCACTCCTGACGATCCGCCCCGTATTTACTCTATCTGCAGCGGAAACAGGGAGGAAGAGATTACGCTGCTTTTCAACGTGAAAGACGACGGGTTCATCACTCCGAAGCTTGCATCCCTTTCCCCTGGAGATCAACTGTTTGTGTCAGAACCGTATGGATCCTTTACCGGGGATGAGAGCCCTGCCTGGTGGATCTCCACCGGTACCGGGATTGCTCCGTTTTACAGCATGCTTCAATCAGGTCTGGGGGTCAATAAAAAGCTGATCCACGGGGCCCGGTATGCCAACCAGTTTTATTTTGCGGAGGAATTCCGCACACTGCTCGGAGAAAATTATGTACCTTGCTGTACGGGGGAAACCGGCCCCGGCTTATTCCCCGGCAGGGTGACCGGTTATTTGAAGAGCTGCGGGGAATTGCCTGCCGGCCATACCTGGTATCTGTGCGGAAATGCGCTGATGGTTGTGGAGGCAAGGGATTTGCTCATTGAAAAAGGGGTGCCGTATGGGAATATTGTTGCTGAAATTTATTTCTGATTTATGAAACAGTTGCTTTTCGGGAAAACACTTTCTGAGTTGCGTGAGGTTGCTGCCGAAGCCGGATTGCCCGGATTTGCCGCAAATCAGATTGCCGGCTGGCTCTACACCCAAAAGGTGGGATCGGTCGATGAAATGACCAACCTCTCCAAAAAGGCCAGGGTCTGGTTGAACGAGCATTACGAAACCGGGGTTAATGCTCCGGTAAAAGTACAGGTAAGCCGCGATGGCACCAAGAAGTATCTTTTCGGAACGGGGTCAGGGAAGTTTGTGGAAACAGCGATGATTCCAGAATATGAAAGGGTTACGGTATGTGTCAGCTCCCAGGTAGGCTGCAAGATGGGGTGTCTGTTTTGCATGACCGGGAAACAGGGGTTTCAGGGGCAGCTCACAGCGGGAGAGATTGTAAACCAGGTGCGGAGTATTGAGGAGGCGGGAAGCGTTTCCAACATTGTCTATATGGGAATGGGAGAACCTTTCGACAACCTGGAAGAGGTACTCAGGAGCGTCGAGATTTTAACAGCCCCCTGGGGTTTTGCGATGAGTCCGCGCAGAATTACAGTCAGCACCATCGGAATCATTCCCGGGATGAGGAGTTTTCTCGAGAAATGCGAAGCTCATCTGGCCATCAGTCTTCACACCCCCTTTGAGGAGGAGCGGAGGCAGCTCATGCCGGTGCAGGTCGTTTATCCGATCGCAGATGTGGTCCGTGAAATCCGGAATTGGGATTTTTCAGGACAGCGCAGGGTGTCGTTCGAATACATCCTTTTCCGGGGTCTGAACGATTCGCCGCGTCATGTCAGGGAGTTGGTTCGTTTGCTGAACGGGATCAACTGCCGGATTAACCTGATCAGGTTTCACCCGATTCCTGGGACTCCCCTGGAGGGAACTGACGATGAAACCCTGCTCGCGTTTAAAGATGAGCTGAACCGGAAAGGGATTCTGACGACCGTCAGGGCTTCAAGGGGACAGGATATTTATGCCGCCTGCGGCCTCTTGTCGACCCGTGAATTGGTTAAAGTGAACCGGGAACAGGAAAATCCGTTGTAAAATGTTACTTTTACAGTAGAATAAGATCTGATCGCCCCATGGAAAAACTGGTTTGGAACAAGGATATTTTCGGATCGAAACTCGAAATTCTCCAGGGAAACGAGAGAGTCGGATTTATCCAGTGGCAAAATATGTTTGGAGGGAAAGCCAGGGCGGAATTCAACGGCCGGGTATTTTACCTGAGAAGGGAAATTTTCAATTCCAGAATTGAGATTTATGATTCCGACGACAAGTCCATGCTGGCCAATGTGATGGTAAGCATTTTCAATCCACGCACCGATGTGATTGTCAATGGCAAGCGGTTTGAGCTGGAAATTAAAAACTTCTGGCAATCGCGCTGGTCATGGAAATTCAATGGAACCGCGATCGTCACTTTTGTGTCGAATGAGTTCATTGTCAGGGAAAGGGGAGCCATTGAGCTTTTTGGTGCGTGCAAGGAGGAGATGGAGATTCTCATCCTCCTCGGGCTGTTTGTGCGCAACCAGTTTATCCTCCTGATGCTTTTTCTGTTGCTGCTGCTTCTGCTGCTTATTTTCTGAGAGAAGGCTTCTTCTTACAGAAAATCTTCAAATTCAAGGATGTCACCCTGGCCGGCTGGGTTTTCACCCGTACAACCCAGGTCGACATTAAACCCGTTAGGCTTTTCAAAGGTTACATTTTCCGAAAAGCCCAGTGTTGGGTCAGCCAGCACTTTTTTCATGAAGTATCCCCAGATGGGCAATGCCATGTTGGCACCCTGGCCTGCACTGATGTCGGCAAAGTGGATGCTGCGGAGGTCAGCTCCTGTCCAAACCCCTGCGCTGAGTTTGGGTGTCATCCCTATGAACCATCCGTCGGAGTGATTCTGGGTGGTTCCGGTTTTGCCGGCGATCGGCATGGTAAAGCGTCCGTACCCCTCACGGTTCCGGAGCCGGTTGCCGGTTCCCTCATCGACCACTCCCTGGAGCAGGTTCACCATCAGGAATGCGGTATGCTCATCAATCGCTTCGCTTCTTTGCGGGATAAAATTGGCAACACGGGTGCCATGCCTGTCTTCGATGTGGGTGATAAAATAGGGGCGGACAAAAACGCCCTTGTTGGCATAGGTGCCAAAAGCTCCCACCATTTCGTACAATGTGATGTCGGAGGTTCCCAGGAACATAGAGAAGACGGGATCTATAGGGCTGTAAATTCCCAGTTTACGCATCACCTCAGCCATGGCGTTCGGGTTGAACTGTTTCATCACCCAGGCTGATATCATATTGCGGGAGTTGGCGAGTCCCCATTTGAGGGTGACCATTTTTCCGTAATTTTCGGCATCGTGTGAGGCATCCTTGGGTTCCCAGATTCTCCCGTCGGGAAGCACAAACTGCTGCCTGACGTAAGGAACCTTGGTGCAGGGGGTCAGCCCGTTCTGCATGGCCAGTGTATAAAGGAAGGGTTTTACAGTCGATCCGACCTGCCGTTTGCCACCCTTGACCATGTCGTACATGAAATGTTCGTAGTTGGGACCGCCCACATAGGCTTTCACCTTGCCGGTGCCGTTTTCCATGGCCATGATGGAAGACCTGAAATAACGGAGGTACCATTTGATCGAGTCGATGGGTGACATGATGGTGTCGATATCGCCCCGCCAGGAGAAAATATTCATTTCCACCGGCTTGTCAAAATTCTCCCTGATTTCGCGGTAGCTCTTGCCTTCGGCGGTGAGTACCCGGTACCGTTCAGTCTGCTTGATGAACCGGGTCAACAGTTCCTCCGTATCCTCTGCGGTCATGTCGTTGCTGAAGGGGGGATTTTTTAACGACTTCACGCGATTGTCAAAAAGGGGTTGAAGATTGGTACTCAGATGGTAAGCAAGGGCTTCTTCTGCATATTGCTGCATGCGCGAATCTACGGTCGTATAAATTTTCAGGCCATCGCGGTATAGGTCCCAATCGGTTCCGTCCCGTTTCTTGTTTTTGTGACACCAGCCATAGGCAGGGTTGGTTTCCCATTCGATGGAGTCTTCCACAAATTTCTGTCGCTGAAACGAAGCGTAGTTTTTGTGTTCGGGTTTCGGGGCATTCAGGGTTTGTCTGAGATACTCCCTGAAGTAGGGCGCCAGACCCCTTTTAAAGTCGACCCGGTGAAAGTCGAGTCCCAGTGGAAGTGCCTTCACGGAATCGTAAACTTCCGGAGTGATAAACTTGTACTTCCGCATCTGTGACAGCACTACATTGCGCCGTTGGAGGGTGATTTCAGGCCGCCGTACCGGGTTGTACATGGAACTGTTTTTGGCCATTCCTACCAGCATGGCCGCTTCGTGCAGCTCAAGGGAGTCGGGTTCACAGTTGAAATAGACGTTGGCAGCGGTTTTAATTCCCACAGCCAGATTCAGAAAATCATATTTATTCAGGTACATGGTCAGGATCTCTTCCTTGGTGTAGCTCCTTTCCAGTTTCACTGCTATGATCCATTCCTTGAATTTTCGCAATGCCAGTTGCAGGGGGCCGGAGAATTTTTCCCTGGGGAAAAGCATCTTGGCCAGCTGCTGTGAAATGGTACTGCCCCCTCCGGAACTGGTATCTCCGGTCACAATCCCTTTGAAAACGCGGAGAAGCCCCCGGAAATCAATCCCGGAATGCCTGTAAAACCTGACATCTTCAGTGGCAATGAGTGCTTTTACCAGATGGTCGGGCAAAACTTCGTAGTTGACAAAAGTACGGTTTTCACTAAAATAGGTTCCCAGCAGCTTGTCGTCGTCCGAAATAACCTGCGATGCCAGTACCGACTCCGCATTTTCCAAATCCTCAAAAGTAGGCATGAAACCCAGGAAACCCCTGGCAATCAGAAAGAAAAGGAAAATAACGACAATGGCTACGCCGGCAAATAAACCCCAAAAATGCCGGATGTATTTCCTGAATGGGCTGTTTTCGTCCGTCATGTGACTTACGTTTTAATTGACGTGACAAAGATATCAGGATTATTTGAACTTGAAATTTTGAACTTCGGGATTCATTTTTATTACTTTGCAGAAATTTTTTGAAAGGAGAAAGCTTAATGCCCATACAGGAAAATCTCGTCATTGTTGAATCCCCGGCGAAAGCGAAGACGATCGGGAAGTTTTTGGGAAAGGATTTTATAGTTACATCGAGCATGGGGCATATCCGTGATCTTGAGAAGAAAAGCTTTGGAATCGACATTCAGAACAAGTATACTCCCAGTTATATCGTATCGGACGACAAGAAAAAGGTAGTCTCGGAGCTGAAGAAACTCACTAAGGATGCATCCATGGTGTGGCTTGCCTCTGATGAGGACCGCGAAGGAGAAGCAATAGCCTGGCATCTCCGGGAGGAGCTGAAACTTAAGCCGGAGAAAACCAAAAGGATTGTATTTCATGAGATCACAAAAGATGCCATTTTAAACGCGATCAGCAATCCCAGGGATATCGACATCAACCTGGTGAATGCCCAACAAGCGAGGAGGGTGCTTGACCGGATTGTGGGTTTTGAAGTTTCACCGGTCCTTTGGAAGAAGGTTAAACCCTCTCTTTCTGCGGGGAGGGTTCAATCGGTGGCTGTCAGGCTCATTGTGGAGCGGGAACGGGAGATCATGAATTTTGAATCCGTTTCATCTTTCCGGGTAACGGCACTTTTCCAGGTTGTGCTGCCTGATGGGTCAAAGGCTGAACTCAAGGCCGAGTTGTCGAAACGGTTTGAGAAGGAAGAGGAAGCCCATCGTTTTCTGGAGAAATGCAGGGAGGCTGAATTTACGGTATCGGACGTCACCCGTAAACCCTTGCGCCGTTCACCTGCTCCCCCGTTCACCACTTCCACCCTTCAGCAGGAAGCAAGCAGGAAGCTGGGCTTTTCGGTTTCACAGACCATGACTGTTGCCCAGAAATTGTATGAAGCGGGGAAAATCACCTATATGCGTACCGATTCCGTCAACCTCAGCTCATTGGCCATCAACACCACTGCGCAGAAGGTTAAGGATTTGCACGGCGATAAATATCTTAAAACCAGGCAGTATAAGACGAAGTCGAAAGGAGCCCAGGAGGCGCATGAAGCGATTCGTCCCACCTATATCCAGGATGAATCCGTGCCGGGAAGTGCACAGGAAAAGAGGTTGTACGAGCTGATCTGGAAACGGACGCTGGCTTCCCAGATGGAAGATGCGCTGCTTGAAAAAACCGTGGTTACCATCGATGTGTCAACGGCCACTGAAAAATTCACCGCCTCGGGTGAAGTGATCACTTTTGACGGGTTCCTGAAAGTGTACATGGAATCAACGGATGAGGATCAGGGAAGCCAGGGCGGACAATTGCTTCTCCCGCCTGTGGTAAGCGGTAACCGTTTAACCGCCCGGACTGTCCAGGCCACAGAAAGGTTCGCTCAGAAACCTCCGCGCTTCACGGAGGCTTCGCTGGTCAAACGACTGGAGGAGTTGGGTATTGGCAGGCCGTCGACTTATGCACCCACCATCACCACCATACAGAACAGAAATTACGTGGTCAAGGAAGATCGCCCGGGAAAAGAGAGGGAGTTCATCCACCTTGAGCTTTTCAGAAGCCAGATCAGCAGATCCTTGAAATCGGAAATTACCGGTGCCGAAAAGGCAAAGCTTTTCCCGACCGATATCGGGATGGTGGTAACCGATTTCCTGAACGACCATTTCGGGATGATCATGGACTACAATTTCACGGCCAGCGTGGAGATGGACCTGGATGAGATTGCTGAAGGGAACAAAATCTGGTTTGAGGTTATCGACCAGTTTTACAAACCATTCCATATCCGGATTGAGGAGGTACTCAAAAATTCGGAGAAGACCAGGGGAGAGCGGATTCTGGGAATCGATCCGGCGACCGGCAGGCAGGTAGCGGTAAAGATCGGGCGATATGGTCCGATCGCTCAGCTGGGTGAAGCTTCCCCGGAAAACGAACAGGAAAAACCCCAGTTTGCCAGCCTCCGGCCAGGGATGCATATCGGCACCATTTCTCTGGAGGAGGCATTGGAACTCTTCAAAATGCCCCGCAATCTGGGTGAGTTCGAGGGGAAGAGCGTTATCGTGGGAATAGGTCGTTTCGGACCCTATATCAGGCACAACAGCAAGTTCATCTCACTGTCAAAAAGCGACGATCCCTATACCGTCACACTGGAACGGGCAGAGGAGCTGATCGGAATACAGCGGGAAAAGGAGAAGAATGCCATCCTGAAGAGATTTGAAGAGGACGAGGAACTTAAAATCCTGAAAGGCCGTTTCGGTCCCTACGTTGTGTACAAAAAGGAAAATTACCGGATACCGAAAGGCACAAAAGCGGAGGAGCTTACCTTTGTCGAATGTATGAAACTGGTAGAAGCAGGAACCGGGAAGAGCAACAGTAAGAAAAAGAGAAAATAGAACCGCATCAGCCAAATCCTTTAATCCCTTTGCATGGACATTGGTTTATACTGCAATCCGGTTGACTTTAAGCATCCCAGAGATGGTTCCGTGTATGGAAAGCATACACTGGGATTTCAGATTGAGCGGGATACGATAAAGTATCCCAGGGCAAAGAAAGGAGAGATCAGGGCAGCCATCCTGGGAGTGCCCTGTGAGTCGGGTACGCTTAATAAAGGGAGCAGGAAGGCTCCCGCTGCGGTGAGGGAGGTGCTGTATAGCCTGGCCAATCTGGAAGGGGGTGTCATCGATCTGGGTGATCTGAAGCCGGGAAAAACGGATGCCGATATCCAGTTTGCTTTGCGTGATGTCACTGAATATCTCCGGGAAGAGGGGATTGTGACCATTGTGCTGGGGGGAGGTCAGGACCTGAGTATCGGGATTTCCCGTGCATTTTCGAATGACGCTGAATTTGTACTGACTGTGGCTGATGCTGCAGTCGATGTCAAAACCGGCAGGGAGGTTACAGGTGCCTCCAATTTCATTTCCAGGATTGTCCGTGAAAACCCCCGTATTTTTCACCTGCAGATGCTGGGAGTTCAAAGTCACCTGGTCCCTCCGGCAGTGCTGGACTTTCTCAGGCAGCAAACTTTTGACTATATGACGCTTGGCCAGCTCCGTGACGATTTCCCCATGGCGGAGCCTCTGCTGAGGAATACCACCTTCCTGAGTTTCGACATTTCAGCGGTAAGGCAGTCGGATGCCGGAGGCCAATACCGCCCTTCACCCAACGGGCTTTTCGGGGAGGAGGCCTGCCGGATTGCCCGGTATGCGGGGTTGAGCAACCGGTTAAAGGTTTTCGGTTTGTTTGAAGTCAACCCGGTTTTAGATTCCGGAGGATCATCCTCCGCTTTGGCTGCCCAGATGGTATGGTACTTCCTGGAAGCCCTTTCCCACCGCAGACATGAAGATCCCGGAACTGACAAATCCCCGTTTAAGAAATATTTTGTCGAGATGGTGGACCATGGTGAGCCGATGGTATTTTATCACCACGCGCTCACTGACCGGTGGTGGATTGAAATTTTCACCGGAGAAGGGGAAAGCATAACCGTCCCATGCAGGGAGAAGGATTACAGTTTGGCTGTGAAGCAGGAAATACCGGATATATGGTGGAAATATGCCCGAAAATCTGAGAGATTGTCAAAATAATAGAAAATTAAATTCGTTCTTTGCATGACCAACAGGTCGACTTATTACAACCCGGCGGTAGAATTCCTTCCCGAAAAAGTGATTCAGAAGCAGGTTGCATGAGAAAAGCGTATGAGAAAAATAATTTCTTTCATATTTTTTATTTTTACCGTATATTTATCGGCACTCGGCCAGCAGGATCCGCAGTACACCAATAATATGTTTTATAAACTGGGTGTTAACCCGGGATTCGCAGGAAGTGAGGACGCTATCAGTGGAATTATTCTGAACCGCTATCAGTGGAGTGGATTTGATGGCGCACCCAAAACGCTGGTTTTCAGTGCCGATGCTGTTGTGAACTTGTTTGGAAAGCCCTCAGGAGCTGGAATCAATATCATCAGTGATGAGCTGGGTCCTGAAAAAAACGTTCTCGTAAATGTAGTATACGCCTGGAGATCATCGTTGCCTTTTGGTGATCTGGGGGTAGGAGTATCCCTGGGAATGTTTAACAAAAGCCTTAACGGGGATTGGGAAATTCCCGAGGATGATCTGGGAATTTATACCCCGCCGGGATCAGACCCCGCGATTACCCAGGGAGAAGTGAGTCAGGTGGCTTTTGATGCGGGTATCGGTGTATACCTGAAAGGTGTGAAATACTATGCAGGAGCCTCGGTTACCCATGTGAACCAGCCTGCTGTGAAATTTTCCGATCTGGCCAGCACCTATCTTGCCCGGCATTATTATTTAATGGGAGGATACAATATCAGGTTGTCTGATCCGTTATTCGAATTACGCCCTTCTTTTTTGCTGAAAAGCGACCTGGCAGGGTGGCAGGTTGACCTGAACACCAATCTGGTATACGACGACCGGTTGTGGGGAGGGGTATCCTACCGTTTACAGGATGCGGTAGCCTTGTTACTGGGTGTGGAACTTTTTAACGGGCTTCGGGTGGGGTATTCCTTCGACCTGGTTACTTCCGCTATCGGAAGGTATGGGTATGGTTCTCATGAGGTGTTTATCAGCTATTCTGTGGATGTGGAAAAGAATAGAAGTCGTAAATATAAAAGTGTCAGGTTTTTGTAGGAAAACGATATAGGACTGAACTATGAAAAGGATTTTTTTAGCTTCAATTGTGCTTTTAGCCGGGATAGTGCTGTCAAGTTCCACTTGCAGCCGTCCGGGTTCTGGCAGCGGTTACGGGAATGGTGAGCTGATAGGGGCCAAGCGTTCCGGCAAATGGAAGGAGTCGGCTCCTACCGGGATGGTATTTGTCAGACGCGGGACCCTGAATATCGGTCCCAATGACCAGGATCCGGCCTCAGCAACCCAGCCTACCCGTACAGTATCAATTGATGCTTTCTGGATGGATGATACTGAAATTACCAACAACGAATACCGCCAGTTCATCGAGTGGGTGCGCGATTCCATTGCCCGTCAGACCCTGGGACAGCAATATCCTGAATTTCTGATTACCGAAGACCGGGATAACAATCCCATCGATCCGCCCAGGATTAACTGGAAGGAACGTATCCGCTGGGACGAGCCTGACTATCAGATGGCCCTTCAGGATATGTATATTCCTGACAATGAGCGTTTCTTAGGCAGAAGGGAAATTGATCCCAGGAAACTTTTCTATGAGTACTGGTGGATCGATTATAAACAGGCAGCCAGAAGGCAGAACAGCTATAATTTTGAAACACAACGCTATGAAGGAACGGTTTTTGATCCGGATGGAACGGAGATCCCGATAGAAAACCGTTCTGCGTTTATTTTCAAAGACCGGGTCAATGTCTATCCCGATACCCTTACCTGGATCAGGGATTTCACCTATTCCTACAACGAACCCTGGACTTCCCGCTATTTCTGGCATCCGGGTTTCGACGAATACCCACTGGTGGGAATTACATGGAAACAGGCCAGGGCATTCTGCAACTGGCGGACGAAAATTCAGAACGACTACCTGGCCGACCGGAGTCAGCCCGGCTTGATGGAATACCGGCTTCCTACCGAAACAGAATGGGAATATGCGGCACGCGGAGGGAAAAAGTTCTCAATGTATCCATGGGGTAGTTATTATATTCGTGACCAGGAAGGAGTTTTTCTGGCCAACTTCAAGCCCCTGAGGGGAAATTATGTGGAAGACGGGGGACTGGCCACCATGCGGGTGGGAAGTTATGATCCCAACGATTACGGTTTGTACGACATGTCGGGAAATGTGGCTGAATGGACCATTACCGCCTACGACGAATCAGGATACGTGCTGATCAATGACTTTAATCCCAACTATGAATACAATGCGCTTCCCGATGACCAGCCTGTGATGAAACGCAAAGTGATCAGGGGAGGGTCTTACAAGGATATCGCATATTACAACCAGGCGGCTACCCGTAGTTATGAATACCAGGATTCCACCAAGTCCTTCATTGGGTTCCGCTGTGTCAGATCTACTTTTGGAAGTGAATTTTAAACCTAATTAACAAAACAATGAATATCGCTGAACTTTTAAAGACGAAACGTGCGAAAACCTTCATGGGGTTTGTTTACAGCTGGGGTGCTTCCATTGTGCTGATCGGTGCATTGTTCAAACTTCAGCACTGGCCCTATTCCGGATTATTCCTTACGATAGGTCTGATCACTGAAGCCGTTATCTTTTTCGTGTCGGCTTTTGAACCCCCCCTTGAAAGCCCGGAATGGTCAAGGGTATATCCTGAACTGAGAGAGGATTTTGATGACAATGGTTTTATTGAAACCGAGCGTAAAGGCAGTAAGGATGCCCTGGGTGATTTACTCAAAGGGACTGACCTCACTCCTGCTCTCCTCGACAAGGTAAGCTTCAGCCTCAACGAGCTGAGTAACACAGCCCGGGGAATCAGTGACATCTCGTCTGCAACACTGGCCACAGAAATGTATGTGAAAAATCTTGGCACAGCCAGTGAGTCCATGGGCCTGCTGGCAGATGTGAATTCAAAAGCCAACAATACGATCCACAATTCGATAAGTCAACTGGTGGATACTTACCAGAATACTTCAAAACTGATGAGTAATTCGGGCCAGTCGATCATCGAAAAGCTGAATAAAACCGGGGATGAGTTTACTGCCCGTATCAGTGAATCGGGAAATCTGATGGCAAAAACCTACAAATCGGCTTCTGAAAAGATTGAGCAAAGTTTGCAGCATTTCGGGGATTCCTCAGGTAATTATGCGGAGAACCTCCAGCGGCTCAACAAAAATCTCAGCAGCCTGAATGCGACTGTCGAAAATCAGTTGAGAGGTTCTGAGGAACAATTTAAGGCGAATCAGCAGTTCAACGCGGATTTGGGCAAGATCAATGAAACACTTGCTTCTTCGGCAGAAGAACTGAAAAAATACCGTGAAAATGCAGCAAAACTGAATCAGCACCTTGAAGCACTCAACCAGATATATGGAAATATGCTGGGAGCGATGAATTATAAAAAGTAACTGAACCGAAGCACGTACTGCGATGAGTATAAAAAATTGCCCGGAAACACCACGGCAACGCATGATTAACATGATGTACCTCGTTCTGACAGCGATGCTGGCACTCAACGTGGCGGCTGAGACGTTGGAGGCGTTCAGGGTCATTGATGGCAGCCTTATTCAGACCTTTGGAGCAGTGGATTCAAAAAACTCACAGGTTTATCTGGCTTTCGAACAGGCCTTTGCAGAGAATCCTGCCAAAGTGCAGGACTGGAAAGGGAAGGCTGATGAGGTGAAAGTGAAAACCGACAGCCTGGTGAACTACATCTGGCGGCTGAAGGAAGAGTTGGCCCTGAGGTCGGGATCTAAAGCCACAGATGCCGAAAATCCCGACAAGGGTGAGTTTTTTACAGTGAGAACCCTGAAAGGCGATACCCTCATTGTGAAAAAGGAAGACGATATCAACACCCCTTCCGAAATCATGATCGCCAAGAAACGGGCTCAGGAGCTGAAGAAGAAAATCGGGGAATACCGGGATTTTATGGTCAGCATGATCGGTGACGACGATGCAGAACTGAAGGATGTGATTATGCAGGAGCTGGATACCCGTGATTCGAGGTTCAACCTCAAGGAGGGAAATAAAACCTGGGAGATCCAGTATTTTGAAAGCAAACCGCTTGCCTCCATCCTGACCCTCCTGTCCAAAATTCAGATCGATGCCAAGAATTCAGAAGCCAACCTGTTGACTTACCTCTATTCCAAAATTGATGCAGCCAGTTATAAATTTAACAAGCTCGGCGCCCAGGTAATTGCCAATTCTTCCATCATTTTGCAGGGAGAGGAGTATAATGCGGAGATTTTTCTGGCAGCCATTGACACCACCGTCGATCCTGAAATTATTGTAAACGGACGCGTTCTTCCCATTGTGGAGGGCAAAGCGGTTTACAATCTCAGGGCCAGCGAGCCGGGTACATTCAAGTGGAGCGGGGTACTAAAATACAAAACTCCTGAAGGGTTGATCCGCAGTTACCCCTTTGAAAAGGAGTACCAGGTAACCCGGCCGGGAGTTACCATTTCCCCCACAAAAATGAATGTTTTCTACAGGGGTATTGCCAATCCCATCGACGTGTCGGTACCGGGTATTGCCAAGGAGAATCTGCGTATAGAAATGACAAACGGGAAGATAACTCCTGCGGCCAGCGGGCAGTTGATGGTCTATCCCACTGACCTGGATGAAATGGGAAGGAAAACCACGGTCACGGTTTTTGCCAGAATTGCCGGCAATGAACGGCAGATGGGAGCCATGAATTTCAGGGTCAAACGGGTTCCCGACCCGGTCGCAAAAATTGCCAACCAGTCGGGCGGAAATATCAAAAAGGAGGATATCATGATCGAGGACGGCATGTCGGCAGTGCTGGAAGATTTTGACTTTGAGCTCAGGTTCAATGTGACGCAGTTTGACGTGTCGCTTACCGGCGCAGGAGGTTATGTAAATACCTGGAAGTCTTCAGGAAACCGTTTTACCGCAGAACAGAAGGCCCAGTTCAAAAACCTGGCGGTGGGAAGCATTATTTATTTCGACAACATTAAAGCAAGGGGGGACGATGGTACAGAACGGCCACTGGATCCCATCAGTTTTAAAATCAGATAAGGATGAAAAGATTTTTGTTTTCTTTCATGTTAATAGCCATGGCATTGGCGATGATGCCGGCAGGGAGCGTCGATGCGCAGATCATCAACGGCGCCTTTAAGCGGCAGGATGTTTACCAGAAGAAGCCCATGCCCATTCCATGGGTGCGTGAGGCCGATGTCTTATGGTCTCAGATGCTGTGGCGGATCATTGATGTCAGGGAGAAGATCAATCAGCCCCTTTATTATCCGACGGTGCCCATCGATGGACTGACCAACCTTTCTTCCCTTCTCCTCAAAGGAATTGAAAGCGGCCAGATTACCGCCTATGATGCCCGAAATGACGACGATTTTAAAACCCCGCTGACCATGGCGGAGGTGAAAGCCGCCTTCGGCGCTGAAACGGTTAGCCGCGAGGTGCAGAATTTCGATACGGGAGAAATGGAAACCCGTACAATCGAAGGCGAAATCAGACTCGAGGAGATCAAACAGTTCATGATCAAAGAAGAGTGGTATTTCGACAAGCAGAACTCCCGGCTTCAGGTCCGGATTATCGGAATCTGCCCTATCCAGGAATTCTTCCGCGACGATGTGGAAAACAGCCCCCTCCAGCGGAGAAAGGTTTTCTGGATCTATTATCCCGAGGCCAGAGATCTGTTGGCCAACAACCAGGTGTTTAATCCGTATAACGATGCACGGAAAATGTCGTTCGATGACCTGTTCATCAAGCGTTATTTCAACAGCTACATTGTCCAGGAATCAAATGTCCAGAACAACCGCACCATCAGCCAGTACCTGAGCGGGAAAAATGCGATGCTGGAATCGAAACGGATTGAAGATAAAATTTTCAATTACGAACAGGATCTGTGGGAATACTGAAAAAACCCGCCGGTCAGAAGGCCTTATGGGAATGCTCATAAGGCCTTTTTCTTCATGTATAAAATTTTCAGGCTTTTCAACCGTTTGGATAAATGGACTGTAACCGGATTATGATGAGAAAAGGAATGTGGATTGTGTTGCTTTTTTTACTGCTGGCCGCAGCATGTAAGAAAGGGGACATCTATACTGCCGATTCTATCCGGAACCGGGGGACCTGGTTTGAGCCCACGCCCTTCGGGATGGTTTATATCCAGCGCAGCCATTTTCTGATGGGGCCTTCCGATGATGAAATTACCGACGACTCCCGGATGCGTTCGGTGTCGGTCGATGCATTCTGGATGGATGATACGGAAATCACCAACAACGAATACCGGCAGTTTACCGAGTGGGTCCGCGATTCCATTGCCCGTACCATCCTTGGCAGCAGTGATCCTGAGTTTATGAAGACCGAGAATGACCGGGGTGATCCGTTGCAGCAGCCGGTAGTTAACTGGAAGCCCAAAATCATGTGGAACGATCCGGATGTCAAAATGGCGCTTGAGACGTTGTATTTTCCTGAAGAAGAGAGATTCTCGGGCCGTCGTGAAATCGACACGAGAAAGCTGGTTTATGACTACTACTGGATCGATTACCAGCAGGCTGCACGCCGGGCCAACAGCTTCAACTACGACACCCAGCGTTATGAAGGATCGGTGGTCAACAGCAATGGGGAGGAAATTCCCATTGCCAACCGGAGCTCCTTCATCATGCACGAAACCGTTCCCGTTTATCCCGATACGCTTTGCTGGATCCGCGATTATTCCTACTCTTACAATGAGCCGCTCACCTATAAGTATTTTTCTCACCCCGGATTTGAGGATTATCCGGTAATCGGGGTGAACTGGGATCAGGCAAAGGCTTTCTGCAACTGGCGTACCCGGTTGAATGAATCCTTCCGGTCACGGATGAGCGATGTGCCGGCACATGACTTCCGCCTTCCCACGGAAGCTGAATGGGAACTGGCAGCCCGCGGAGGACGGCAGAATACCAAATACCCCTGGGGAAGTTACTACACCCGTAATGCGAAAGGGTGCTTCCTTGCCAATTTCAAACCCCTGCGGGGTAATTATGTGGCTGACAGTGAAACCAGTGTGACAACGATGAAGGTAGGTTCTTTCGATCCCAACGATTTCGGCCTTTACGACATGTCGGGGAATGCCGCAGAATGGACCAGCAGCGCATATTTCGAAGCCGGTTACGACCTGATCAATGATCTGAATCCCGAAATCGACTACCGGGCATACCCTGACGATCCGCAGGTAATGAAAAGAAAAGTGGTCAGGGGAGGATCATGGAAGGACACTGAATTTTTTATCCGTTCTTCAACCCGGTCATACGAATACCAGGATACCACCAAATCGTATGTGGGTTTCCGTTGTGTCCGCAGCTCGTTCAGAAACGAACTCCACAACCGGTAAGGCTTCACCCCATACGGCGGATTACCTCCCCTTTCTGCTGTTCCATTTATCCCTTCTGACAAGTTTCATCACCCCAAAGAGGATGATCAGCGTGAAAATGATGGTGGCCCCGGAGGGGATATTCAGAAAATAGGAGATGATGAGCCCGGAGAATGTCCCTGTGAAGGCGAAGAGGACCGACAAAATCATCATTTTACGGAAGTCACGGGTAAAAAGGTTGGCCGTCGCCTGGGGAACGGTCATCAGCGACAGAATAAGGATGATACCCACTGCCCGGATATTCATGACCAGCACCAGCGCGATGAGGGTCATCACTCCATAGTTGAGAAAATTCACGGGGATTCCTGAGGCCCGGGCGAACTCTTCATCAAAGGCGATATAAAGGATCTCCCGGAACCACCGGATGAAAAACCCACCCAGAAGGAGCAGAAGCACCAGCATCGCCCACAGCTCGGAGCTTCTCACCGTGAGGATGTTGCCAAAAAGGTAACTCATCAGGTTAGGGGTATACCCGGGGGTCATGAAGATGAAGATCACACCCAGAGCCATTCCCAGCGACCACCAGATGGCTATCGAGGAATCCTCCCGGATGTGGATTCTGTCGGAGAAAAACTGGATGCCGAAAGCGGTGAGAACGGCAAAAAGGGCGGCTCCGGCCAGGGGGTTGAAACCCAACAGAAAGGCCAGGCCGATTCCTCCGAAAGAGGCATGGGTGATCCCTCCGCTGATGAAAACAATCCTTCGTGAAACAATGTAGGTTCCCGTGATTCCTGCTGAAATGCTGGTGAACAGTGCAGCCAGGAGCGCTTTCTGGAAAAAGCCAAAGGTGAAAAGCCGGAGGAACTCATCCATGGTGGGTATGTTTTTCCAGAACCGTATGGGGAATATCTCCGTGGGAAAGTACCTGGATGGGACAGTTGTAAGCCCTCAGGTCGTCGGGGGTTATGATGGCCGAGGTATGGTAATGGAGCCTCCGGTTCACGCACGCGATGGTGCGGACATAGCTGGTGATGGTCCCCACATCGTGCGATACCAGCAGTATGGCCATCTTTTCGTTGAGGACCCTCAGTTTTTCATAGAGTTCCCCTTCAAATTGATTGTCGACGTATGTGTCGGGCTCATCCAGAATCAGCAGTCTGGGATCGCTGATCAGTGCCCGGCATAAAAATGCCCTTTGCATTTGTCCACCCGAGAGTTCACCGATGGCTTTCCGGTGAAGGCCGGCAATGCCCATCTCCTCCAGGAGCTCCGAAGCTCTGCGCTTTTCCTGAGATGCGGTGTCAAAGGGAATGTTGCGCATCAGGGATCCCGAACGGACCACATCCATGACCGTAATGGGGAACCGGCGGTCGATATTTTTTACCTGGGGCAGGTATCCGATAGGCCGCTTCAGCCGGGGCAAATCCTCCCTGAAATAGAGCTTCCCCTTGTCGGGGCGGACAATACCCATGATGATCCTGACCAGTGTCGACTTACCTCCTCCGTTGGGGCCAATCATCCCGATGAAGTCACGGTCGAAAATCTTAAGGTCGACATCTTCCAGCACCGGCTCCCTCTCATATGCAAAGGTCACGTGGTTAATATGTACCAATGGCTTTTCCATCAGTTTTCACTGATTTGCCGGGCGATTCCGGTAAGGTTGGCACTCCAGTCGGGATTAAGGGGCCATATCTGAATGACGCTTCCTTCGATTTCCCTGGCAAAGACTGTTGCCAGTTCGCGGTCAAATTCACTCTGGATATAAATCACCCTGATATTTTCTGTACGTGCGGTCTGTACAAGCTGTGCCAGTTGTCCCGGCGTGGGTTCCTTACCATCCTGCTCGACTGAGAGCTGTACCAGTCCGTAATCCCTGGCAAAATAGGTCAGCGAAGGATGGTAGGAGATCACCTTTTTCCCGGCGGAATTATCCAGGATCTCCCTGATTTCCCTGTCCGTGGCATCGATCTCTTTTAAAAACTCCTCATACTTTGCTGTGTATTCCTTTTTCTTTTCCGGGTTGATCTTTGTAAGTTCCTCCAGGATTCGGGCAGCCATGACCCTTACATTGGCAGGTGACAACCAGGTGTGTGGGTCAATGCCACTCTTTCCGCCCCGCGGATCTGACGAATTTCCCCCGATCAATGCCACACCTTCCGAAAGATCGGCCACCTCCATGCGGGGATTTACCTCCCCGATTCTCTCCTTCCAGGAAAGTTCAAAGCCCACGAATCCCATCCTCAGCCAAAGCCGGGCTTCTGAAATCTCAGCCATCTGGGCGGGAAGCAGGCTATAGGTAGTGGGATTCGCCCCGTGAGGAATCAGTAATGAAATTTTGAAATCACTGCCGCCAATCTTTTCGACAAAGGTTTTTTGGGGAAGAATGCTCACCAGTATCACTGGTTTTTCCCCCACCCGGGGGCTGCGAGTCCCGCAACCCATCGCCACAAGGGCCACGGTGGCCAGAATTAATAACTTTCTCATATTGTTCATTTCTTGCGCATGCATTTCTGCAAATGTAATGTTTTGCTTCCGGGAATAAAATCAGGGAACATGTTATCAGTCAAGCCAAAAATCTTTAAATTCAGCCATTCAAATTTTTATGCCATGTTGATCGAGTTTCAGATAGCGTACAAAACCTGGTATGGCCAGCAACTTATGATCGTGGGATCCCATCCTTTGCTGGGGAGTGGTTCCCTGGACATGGCGATGCCAATGGATTATTCTCCGGAGAACGGGGGGTTATGGCGCTTTCGCCTTGAAACACCTGAGGAGGTCTCCTTTCATTACCGTTATTTCATCAGAAACAGCCAGGAAGGCACGGTGACCAGGGAATGGGGAAATGACCGGCTTTTCAGGACCCGGCCCGACGAACAAGGATGGGTGTTGTTGCGTGACCAGTGGCGCCCGATGTCGGATCCTGCCTATGTACTCTGTTCTTCCGCATTTACGAAGGCACTCTTCAGGCAGGAGGAAGTGGCTGCCTCACCTGTGCCCCTGCTTCCGGGAAGAAAAAAGAGTGTGGTGGTCCGTTTCCGTCCCCTGGCTTCCCGGGTGTTGCCCGAACAACAACTGGCTGTTTGCGGAAGCTCCTCCCTCCTGGGAAGCTGGGATGTCGCCAATGCCCTGAAAGCCGGAAACAGCCAGTTCCCGGAGTGGTCGTGCGAGGTTACCCTTCCCGTAACCGACTTTCCACTGAACTACAAATATGTGATCCTCGACCAGGCACACAAAAATGTCATCTGGGAGGAAGGGGGTGACCGCACCATTCTCCTGCCTGACTCCGTGCATCCTCAGGTAATTGAGATCCGGGATGAAAAGTTTTCCTACCCCGGTTCCCCGTGGAAAGGTGCAGGCGTTGCCATCCCTGTATTTTCCCTCCGGCGGAAACGGGGCTTCGGTGTGGGTGAGTTTTCAGACCTGATGTGGCTTGCCGACTGGGCTGCGTCGGTGGGGATCCGGATGATCCAGATCCTTCCCGTCAACGATACCGTGGCTACACACACCTGGCACGACTCTTACCCCTACGCGGCGATTTCAGTGTTCGCCCTCCACCCCCTCTATATCAACCTGCTGAAAATCGGCAACCTTCATTCAGCCATCACCCAGCGTATTGTCGATGCCCAGGGTGAATACCTTGATTCACTCCGGCAGATGGATTATGAGGCGGTAATGACCCTGAAATCGAGATTTTTTAAGTTGATTTATGACCAGCAGAAGAAGGAGTTTCTGACGGATCCGGGGTGTCAGGCTTTTTTCGCCCGCAACGAATATTGGCTGAAACCCTATGCCGCCTTTTCCTATCTGAGGGATCTCTTTAACACGCCTGATTTTACCCGCTGGGACGGTTTCACCGGTTTCAATGCAGGGCTCCTCAGGGAACTCACCGATCCGGCAGCGCCCCATTACGACGACATTGCCATTCACTATTTCATACAGTACCATGCCCACTGCCAGCTTCTGGAAGCCGCTGAATATGCCCGTTCCCGGGGAGTGATCCTCAAGGGTGACATTCCCATCGGCATTTATCGCAACAGCGTGGATGCCTGGGTGAATCCCCGCCTCTACCATATGGATTGCCAGGCCGGAGCCCCACCCGACGACTTTTCGGCCACCGGCCAGAATTGGCGCTTCCCCACTTATAACTGGGAAGCCATGGCCCACGACAACTACAGTTGGTGGCAACAGCGGCTTCGCCAGATGTCCGCTTATTTCGATGCCTTCCGCATCGACCATATCCTGGGATTCTTTCGCATCTGGGAGATCCCTGCCAGCCAGGTACAGGGCTTAATGGGCTATTTCAACCCCAGTATTCCATATTCCCGTGAGGAGATCCTGTACAAGGGGATACGGTTCGACGAAAACAGGTTCTGCAAGCCTTACATCCGTGAGCATTTTCTGGGGGAGATCTTTGGAGAACTCACGGGAGAGGTGAAAAATACTTTTCTGGAGGAGTATGCCCCCGGGTGCTATGCCCTGCGTCCTCCCTTTGATACCCAGCAGAAGATAGAGGCATTTCTTGCTCCGTCGCCCGATGACGATGCCGACCGGAGAGCCTCTCTTAACCGGCTGAAGCAGGGACTTTTTGACCTGGTGGCGGAGGTGCTGTTTCTGGAAGCTCCCGGATCGGGTGCAAAAGCCTGGTTCCCGCGAAATTCCTTCCATTCGACTCACTCCTTCAGGGAGCTGGATCCGGAAACCCGCAGGCTCCTCGATGAAATCTATATCGATTATTTCTACCGCCGGAACGAGGAGTTCTGGCGGGGAAAAGCCTTGCAGAAATTGCCGGCTGTGAAGTCGGCCACTGAAATGCTTCTTTGTGGCGAAGACCTGGGAATGGTCCCGGCCTGTGTTCCCGATGTGATGAACGACCTCGGAATTCTTAGCCTTGAGGTGCAGCGGATGCCCAAGAATCCGAAGGTTGAGTTCGGAAATCCCGCTCATTACCCTTACCTGTCGGTGGCAACACCCTCTTCGCACGATACCTCCACCCTAAGGGGATGGTGGGAGGAAGACCGGCAGAGAACCCAAAAGTACTATAACCAGTGTCTGGGGCACCAGGGAGAAGCCCCGGTAACCTGTACCCCGGAAATGGTGAGGGAAATTGTGACCCGGCATCTCTGGTCACCGGCCATGTGGACCGTCTTTCCCATCCAGGATCTCCTGGGTATGGACGAAGCATTGCGATATCCCGATCCCCGGGCTGAAAGAATTAACCAGCCGGGGAACCCTGACCATTACTGGCGTTACCGCTTTCATATTCCCCTGGAAGAACTTCCGGGGAAAGATGAATTCAATGAGATGCTTCGTAAGCTGATTGCAGAATCAGGCAGATAGGGCTGCTTAGCCGGCCTCATTTTTCCGTGATTTTGGCCTGAGAGGTTTGATACCCCGGGGCGGCACCGGATCATATCCGCTGGTTCCCCAGGGATGACAACGCGCAATCCTCCGGGTGGCCAGCCAGAATCCCCTGAAAGGGCCGTGAATTTTCACTGCCTCCACCGCATAGGCCGAACAGGTGGGATAATGCCTGCAGGAGGCCGGAGTAAAGGGTGAGATGGCATATTTGTAAATGTAGACCGGGACCAGGATCACCTGTCCCAAAAGCTTCAGTATCCATTCCCCTGTTTTGCGCAACCTCATATCCTGCTTTGTTGATCCTGTAAAGGTAATTAATTCCTTTTTCTTTCAAATTGTGGCCTGTACATGCCTTAAAGTTATCCGAATCCGGTTATTTTTGTAAAAACGACCTCTGAAGTGACAGTCTTTGTGTTGTGAAGAGGTATTAAATATTGTGTGTGGGTAGGGAAATTTCTCTGGAACTGATTATGCTGGGGCTTTCGTTCCTCTTTTTCATCAGCATCATTGCCAGCAAGGCGGGATTTCGCTTTGGGGTTCCCGTGTTGCTCCTCTTTCTGGTGATCGGAATGGTGAGTGGCAGCGACGGACTGGGGATTCAGTTTGAAAATTACCATGTGGCCCAGGTGATCGGTACCCTTGCCCTCTGCATCATTCTTTTTTCAGGGGGCCTCGATACCCGGATCAAGGATATTCAGCCGGTGCTGGGACCGGGAATTGTCCTGGCCACGGCAGGGGTTTTTCTCACGGCCCTGGTCACTGGCCTTCTTATCTGGTGGATCAGCGGCATGACTCAGCAGGGGGCTGGAATCGGATTTCTCACCTCCATTTTGCTGGCCTCCACCATGGCTTCCACAGACTCAGCCTCGGTGTTTGCCATCCTCCGGACCCGTAAAGTCAGCCTGAAGAACAACCTCAAACCCATGCTGGAGCTTGAAAGCGGGAGTAACGACCCCATGGCTTTTCTGCTGACCATTACCTTTATTGATATCATCCTTCAGGGATCAGTACCTCACATCGGGCTGGTCCTTGGCAAGATAGCCTGGCAGCTGGCTATTGGCGCCCTGGCAGGTTTTTTGATAGGAAAACTAACGGTTTATGTGGTCAACCGGATTGATATCGGGTATGACTCCCTTTATCCGATTCTGGTGTTTACGGCGGCGATATTTATCTATTCATCCACCTATTTTCTGAAGGGCAACGGTTTTCTGGCCATCTATATCGGGGGACTCATCATCGGGAATTCCCGGTTCGTACATAAAAGGTCGGCCATCAGTTTCTTCGACGGGTTGGCCTGGCTGAGCCAGATCCTCCTTTTCCTGACGCTGGGACTACTCGTGAATCCTCATGAACTGGTGCCGGTCATTGTCCCCGGCCTCCTGGTGAGCCTGGCTCTCATTTTCGTCTCCCGTCCGCTGAGCGTTTTCCTCTCCCTTCTGCCTTTCCGGAATATCGGTTTCCGTTCAAAAACCTATATTTCATGGGTTGGGCTCAGGGGTGCCGTACCCATTATCTTCGCCATCTACACCCTTGATGCCGGGGTTCCCCATGCCCGGTTCATTTTTAATATTGTCTTTTTTGTCACCCTCGTCTCCCTGCTGGTTCAGGGAACCACGCTGGCAAAGGTAGCCCACTGGCTGGGAGTGTCTAAAAAATACAAACCTTCACGGCCGGTGGATTTCGATTTCGAATCGGAAGAGATCAAGTCGATCAGGGTGGAGGTCACTTTAACGGAAAAAACCCTGGAAAACGGTAACCGGCTGATAGACATCCTTCTCCCCGAGAAAACGCTGGTCGTCCTGGTCAAACGGGGCAGCAACTTCTTCGTGCCTGCCGGGAGCACCCCGTTAATGGCCGGGGATAAACTGCTGATGATTACCGACGATTATAAGTCTCTTACCCAGACCTGTAAAATAAAGGGAATGAGCGGGTATAAAATCTCCAATTCCTGAAAAACCGGGGTACAAGGAGCTGATGTCCGCTCAAATACCCGGGAAAAAGTCAGGGTGTGTCCGGCGTGGTGTAAAAAAAAGCGGTGGTCAGACTGCCACCGCTTCCTTCTCGAAAGACAAACAACGGATGATCTTTCCCTTTCTGCATCAACAACCAATCAACTTATTAAAGTCAATAAAAACAAAGGTTAAAATCAATTGAGGGTACGCATTCAGCAGGGCTTTATTACAGCCTTTGCATGAATTAACAAATTTTAACCGTTTGTCAGGTCACTGTGGATTCACACGTATTTAAACCGTTTGATATTTTTCTTGGGAGTTTTTTCGAACTCTTCCTTCACCAGCTGAATTTCAGTTACATTCTCATACTTGGGAAGTTCGTGATTCAGTTTTTTCAGGTTTTCTTCCATGAGGTGGGGCAGTTGGTCATTCCCGATATTGTCGGCTTTCATGGCTTCAAAGTCGGGATAGACCAGTGCCACCAGTTTGTGGTTCCTGTCAGTCACCACACATTCACCAATATAGGGGAGGTTGTTGAGTTTGGCCTCAATCTCTTCCGGATAAATATTTTGCCCGGAAGGACCCAGGATCATATTTTTTGAGCGGCCGCGGATGTAGACAAACTGGTTGGCATCGGTAATGCCCAGGTCGCCGGTACGCAACCACCCGTCGTCTGTAAAGGCTTCTTTGGTGGCCTGTTCATTTTTAAAATATCCCAGCATCACATTATCGCCCTTAACCTGAATCTCTCCGACGACTTTGAAGGGATCTTCAGAGTCAATGCGCATTTCCATGCGGTCGACCAGTTTCCCTGCGGAGGTGGGCATGGTCTTGTCCCATCCCGCATAGCTGATCAACGGGCCACATTCGGTCATTCCATAACCCACGGTGATGGGGAATTTTATTCTTTTAAAAAATTTCTCCACGTCGGCACTAAGCGGGGCACCTCCGATGACGATTTCAAAGAACCTTCCGCCAAAGGTTTCCACGAGTTTCTCCCGGACTTTTTTCAGGATGATTCCCGAAAGGCCGGGAATGGCCAGGGCAATCTTCATCACCGGTTTGTCAAGGGTGGGAAGGATCCTTTTTTTGTAAATTTTCTCAATGATCAAGGGTACCGACAAGATCAGGTGAGGCTTTACTTTGCCGAATGCCTGGGTGATCACCTGAGGTGAAGGCATTTTGGCCAGGAAAGAGATGTGGCATCCCACGGTTACAGGAAAGAGAAATTCAAACAGCAATCCGTAGACATGCGCCATCGGGAGGAAAGAAACAATTTTATGATCGGGTTTCAGTGGCATATATTCCTGCGCAAACAAAATGTTGGAAACCAGGCTTCGCTCGGGGATCATCACCCCTTTGGTGAATCCTGAAGTTCCTGAAGTGTAGGATATGATGCAGCAGTCCTCCCTGTCCCACTTGTAAAATCCGAGCGCCCTTGCCGCATCGGGATTCTTTTTGTAGTAGGCAAAAGCATCAGCCAGTTTGGTGGCTGCATCCGGATCTTTGGAGGTATGGATGGTAAAATCATCAAGAACTATCACCGTCTCAACCCCATCAGCCTTTTTCAGGTCGATTTTTTCGAGCAGCGATTTCTGAACGAACACAATCTTTGACTCCGAGTGGGTCAGAATGTGGTTGGTATTGGCAATATTAAAGTCGGGAAGAACTGGTACAACAATGGCACCGGAAGTTAAAACGGAAAGAAAAGTGGTTCCCCAGCGGGCTGAATTCCTCCCCAGTACAGCGACCTTGTCGCCCCTTTTTATTCCGGAGACCTGGTAAAAAAGCTGCAGCGATTTAATCATTTCCGCCACTTCCCCGTATTTTAAATCTCCTCCGTCAAAATCGGAAAAAGCAAGATTATCCCAGTTGGCCAGGATCGGCTTTTCATACAATTGCGCCAGTGATGTGGTTGCCATATGCCAAAATTATAATATAGTGTAAATTAATGTTTTATGTTCGGGTCGCCCTGCCTGTAGAAGCCCAGAGGTTGCCTGGATTCAAAAGTATCAAATTTGGATTCATAAAAAAAACCGTAACCCTGAAAATATTGGAAGAGAATGAAATTCAATCCCAGGTTCCCACTCTTTTTTTTAGACTTTGGTCCGGATTGTTAAAAAGTTTTATTGGGTGATGGTTATTATAAGTAAAAAAAAGGCTGCCCTTTTGAGACAGCCACTTTATTTTTAAGCGATTAACCATTTATCGGTTACCCATGCATAGCCAGCAGGATCTCCAGGATCTTTTTGCCGGCTGCGGCGACGCTGGTTCCGGGACCAAAGATGGCCACGGCACCTGCATCGTAAAGGTACTGGTAGTCCTGGGCAGGGATTACCCCTCCCACGATCACCATGATGTCGTCGCGGCCCAGCTTTCTGAGCTCCTCAATTACTGCCGGGACCAACGTTTTATGGCCTGCAGCCAGGGAGGAGACGCCGAGTACGTGAACGTCATTCTCCACGGCCTGTTTGGCAGCTTCTTCCGGTGTCTGGAACAGGGGACCCATGTCCACGTCGAAACCCAGGTCGGCATAACCTGTGGCAACCACTTTGGCGCCGCGGTCGTGACCATCCTGGCCCATCTTGGTGACCATGATCCGGGGCTGACGCCCTTCCAGTTCAGCGAATTTCCGGGCAAGCTCCAGGGCTTCCGCAAATTCTGATTTGTTCGATGCTTCTGATTTATACACGCCTTCTATGGTTCTGATGACTGCTTTGTAACGTCCGGCCACTTTTTCACAGGCATCGGAGATCTCTCCCAGCGAAGCCCGTTTTTTTGCAGCGTCGATGGCCAGCTCCAGAAGGTTCCCTTCGCCGGTGGCCGCACAACGGGTGATGGCCTCCAAAGATGCCTGCACCTCTGCCTCATTCCGTTCAGCCCGGAGCTTCCTGAGCCTTTCAATCTGGGAAAGCCGGACTGCAGAATTGTCGATTTCCAGGATGTCGATGGGATCTTCCTTTTCGAGCCTGTATTTGTTCACCCCGACGATCGTCTGGTTGCCGCTGTCGATTTTTCCCTGGGTACGGGCTGCCGCTTCTTCAATACGCATTTTCGGGATGCCGGTTTCAACGGCTTTCGACATGCCTCCCAGTTTTTCCACCTCTTCGATCAGTGCCCAGGCTTTGTGGGCGATCTCATGGGTGAGGGATTCCACATAGTAAGATCCCGCCCACGGGTCAACACTCCGGCAGATTTCCGTCTCCTGCTGGATGTAAAGCTGGGTGTTGCGGGCAATGCGTGCCGAAAAATCGGTGGGCAGGGCAATGGCCTCATCGAGGGCATTGGTATGCAGACTCTGGGTGTGTCCCAGGGCTGCTGCCATGGCTTCGATGGCGGTACGCCCCACATTGTTGAAAGGATCCTGTTCTGTAAGCGACCATCCCGAAGTCTGGCAATGTGTACGCAAAGCCAGCGATTTGGGATTTTTCGGATTGAACTGTTTCACAAGCTTTGCCCAGATCATACGGGCGGCCCTCATCTTGGCAATCTCCATAAAATGGTTCATCCCCACAGCCCAGAAGAAGGAGAGACGCGGTGCAAAAGCGTCGATGTCGAGTCCGGCCTTGACCCCGGTGCGGAGATACTCAAGCCCGTCGGCCAGCGTATAGGCCATCTCGATATCTGCCGTAGCCCCGGCTTCCTGCATGTGGTAGCCTGAAATCGAAATGGAATTGAATTTGGGCATATTTTTCGAGGTGAACTCAAAAATGTCGGCGATGATGCGCATGGAGAATTCCGGAGGATAGATGTAAGTATTCCGCACCATGAACTCCTTGAGAATGTCGTTCTGGATGGTCCCTGTGAGCTGTTCAAGGGTGGCTCCCTGTTCGAGGGCGGTGACGATGTAAAAGGCCAGAACCGGCAACACGGCGCCGTTCATGGTCATCGACACCGACATTTTGTCGAGCGGGATCTGGTCGAAGAGGATCTTCATGTCGAGAATCGAGTCGATGGCCACACCGGCTTTGCCCACATCGCCCACTACCCGCGGGTGGTCGGAGTCGTAACCCCGGTGGGTGGCCAGATCAAAAGCCACCGACAATCCTTTCTGGCCGGCAGCCAGGTTGCGGCGGTAAAAGGCATTTGACTCTTCCGCAGTAGAGAACCCGGCATACTGGCGGATCGTCCAGGGTTGCATCACATACATGGTGGAGTAGGGGCCACGCAGGTAAGGGGCTATCCCCGCTGCATAATTCAGGTGCTCCATCCCTTCCAGGTCTTCTTTGGTGTAAACCGGTTTTACCGGGATCAGTTCCGGGGTCATCCAGCTGCCGGAGGCAGCCTCCTTCTGTGTACCCTGAGTCACGTTTTTGATATTGATCGATTTGAAATCTGGTTTCATATAGATAAGACTAAAAGATTTATGACTAAAATATGAGTCCACTCCGAAAATTAGATATATTGTTTTATTTTGTCCGACCCCCTGCCCCCTAAAGGGGGTTACTTATTGATATACAATACTTCAAAAAGTCCCCTTTAGGGGATTTAGGGGTCCGAAACACAAATCGGAGTGGACTCAATCTTTTAGTCTAGAATTAATTTTGATTGAAAGTTTGTCAACTCCTGCAACAGATTTGATCTGACATGGATAAAGTGCTTCACTCCCAGCGTTTCGAGGTCGGCACGGCAGGCAGGATTGCCGGCCACCACCAGGATCTCGTTTTTCAGCAAGGGGAGGAGCTGCGGGATGATCTCCGCATATTCCTCATCAGCGCTGCACACCACCACGATTTCAGCGCCTGCTTCACGGACGGCCGCGAGACCTTCTTCCACTGTGCCGAACCCATTGTTGTCGATCACTTCGAATCCGGCAACGGCAAAGAAATTACAGCTGAACTGGGCCCTTGCCTTGCGCATAGCCAGGTTCCCCATGGTAAGCATGAAGGCGGTGGGACGCTTGTGGTTGAGGGCGTACCGGTCGGTTTTGTAACGCAATGCTTCAAAAGACTGACCGGCCCTGTAGGGTTTCAGGGTTTCCACTTCTGCATTGTCGACTGTCATGTCCAGCGGCAGGAATACCTCAGCCGGAAGCTCTTCTTTCATGAATTCCGTGAAATTGGGAAACTGGTTAACGCCCAGCAGGTTTTCACGGCGAAGAGCCATATTCTGGTCGCGCCGTGATGCCATTTCCTTCACCTGTTTCTGAATGAAACCTTCCCGGAAGGCAGACAGAAAACCCCCTTTTTCTTCGGTTTCCAGAAAAAGCTTCCACGCCTGTTCGGCAAATGAAGCGGTGAGGGTTTCAATATAATAGGATCCGCCCGGGATATCGGTCACCTTGTCGATGTATGATTCTTCCTTCAAAAGAATCTGCTGGTTGCGGGCAATTCTTTCCGAGAAGTCGGAAGTGTTCCGGAACATGGCATCGAAGGGGAGCACGGAAATGGAATGGGCTCCTCCCAAAGCTGCCGACATTGCCTCTGTCTGGGTGCGCAACAGGTTCACATGCGGGTCATACACACTTTTGTTGAAACTTCCCGTTTCACAGTGAACCTTCATTTTAAGGGCTTCTTCATCATCCACACCGTAGGCTTTCACGATCCGGGCCCACAGCAACCTTCCGGCACGCAATTTCGCTATTTCCAGGAAATAGTTGTTGCTGACGCTGAAGTTAAATTTGATCCCGGATGCCACATCACCGGGATTCATCCCTGCAGTGGTCAGCAATGAGATATATTCAGCCCCCATGCTGAGGGAAAAGGCCAGCTCCTGCACGATGGAAGAACCACTGTTGCCGAAAAATTTCCCGTTCACACCGATGGTGCGGAGCTTCGGGAAGCCCAATCCTTTCTCCACCGACATTTTCAACCGGTCGATGGCCGCATCCTGATTGCCTTCTTCAAATCTTCCCTTTAACATCAGGGTGGTCAGCGGATCGTTGTTCACTGAAGCCACTACATTGGCTTTGTTCCAGGGGCCTTTTTTTACAAATTCCGTAAATGCTTCCGTCACATTGCAGTTCCTGCAGGGACAAGCAAAATTGACTTCAGCAGCTTCCAGACAAATGTCTTTCAGCAGAATCTGCAAATCCTCCACGGTGCGATTGGTGGAACAATCAAAAATGAATCCCAGGGAATTCACTCCCTTGCCGAGAATGTCAAGGGCTTTTTTGTTGGCTTCGGCCAGGCCGGTGACCACAATATCCTGGCGGATCAGCCAGTTGTTGGCAGTTTCGTTCCCCCTCACAAACGGAAATTCTCCCGGATTCCCATCCGTGAACTGTTTGTCCTGCAGATTTTCCGACCTGTAGTAGGGTCTGACGGAAAATCCTTCATTGGTGCGCCATACCAGTGCTTTTTCATACTCTTTTCCCTTCAGGTCGGCAGTTATCTTTTCCTCCCATTGGGGAGTACTCACTTCCGGAAATTCAGCGAAAAGTTTGTCGTTTGTTTTTGCCATATCTTTTCAATTGAAAATAAAGCCCCAAAATTAACCAATAAAAGGTTCAGGAATCTGATTGTCATCAGCTATTTAACCCATTGGTAATTTTTGAGGATCTGTATGTCAGCAGGGTGAAAATTTTTTCCGAAGGATTTTTGAAGTTGTAGTGTCATATCCTTAAATTACAGGTTAAATTCTCAGTGTGACGGAAGAGGAGATTATACAGGGATTACAGTCGGGTGATGAAAAGCACTTCAGGGAGGTGGTCGATCGTTTTCAAAAAAGCACCATTGCCTTGTGCATGGGGATTCTCCATAACCGTGAAGATGCCGAAGACATTGCCCAGGATGTTTTTGTGGAGGTTTTCCGTTCAGTAGGTCATTTCAGGGGAGATGCCAGGCTTTCTACCTGGATCTACCGGATAGCCGTCAACAAGTCGCTGAACCATGTCCGGAAAATGAAGCGCAGTAGATGGATCCTGCCCATGGAAAAACTCTTTGCCGGGGGTGGCGCATCCGGCGAAATGGACGCAGGGGTGGGATTGCCTCCGGAGGATATGGAGAGGACGCAGCTTTCCGGGAAGATCCATGCAGCTGTGGATGCTTTGCCTGAGAACCAAAAGACCGCGTTCGTGCTGAGCAAAATGGAGGATCTCTCATACAGGGAAATTGCGGATGTAATGGGAGTCACCCTGCCTGCAGTGGAATCACTTCTCCATCGTGCCAAAACAAACTTGCAGAAGAAATTGTGGTCGTCTTATAAAAAAGAGGTTGAATGAGCGCAAGTAAAAACCTTGATGAATGTCGAATTATTAAAACACAAGAGAAATGAATTGCCGGAAATGCCATCAAAAAATGATTCCTTATGTGGAAGGGTCGCTGAAGGGAGAAGAGTTGACCAGTGTGGAAGCTCATCTGGCGGAATGTCCCCGCTGCCTGGGATTCGCCCGTTATCTGCAAAAGGCCCTGGCCCTGGCCAGCAGGGAGATGGATATGGAACCCTCCCCCTGGTTTTACACCCGGGTAAAAGCCAGGCTTCAAAAGGAAGGGGAATCCGGAAATGCAAAAATCAGGGAGAGGATTTTACAGCCGGCATTTTTCTCATTGCTTCTCCTCCTGGCCGTTTTTTCCGGCATTCAGCTGGGCAAAATTACCACTCCCCGGATGACAGAATATGAGACGGCAGCGCAGTATATCCCCTGGATGAATGAAATTGACGGAGAACCAATGGAAACCTTTTTGATGAAATAACCATGATTACCGAAAATAAATACCGCACGCTGATCTGGATCGCAGTGATTCTCTTTGTGATGAACCTGGCTACCATCGGTTCCCTGATTTATCATACCCTGAAAAAGGGAACCCCGTCTGCTTCATCCGGCCAGACGGAGGCTGTGGCACAGGATGAGCAGGGAGCCCGGTTTTTCTTTGACCGGCTGGACCTTACCACGGATCAGACGGGGCCCGTGAGGGAGGCTTACCGGGAATATAACCGGGCCACCAACCACCTTGTCCGTGAACTCCGGTTTCTGAGGGTTGACATGGTTGAGCAGATGACAAAAGCTGATCCCGATACGGTCAGGCTAAATGAAATCTACAGGGAAATCGGAAGTTTGCACGAAGCATTGAAAAGGAAGACCGCGGAGTATTATTTGCAATTAAGGAGTATTTGCACGACGGAACAACAGTTAAAACTCGATGCGATTTTCCGTGACATGGTGAGTGACGAGGAGGATGTGCCGGTTCAGCGGGGCAGGAGAAGAGGCTGGGGATGGAACCGGTGAGGAAATAAGAAGTAATCAACAATTAATTACAACCCACCTGAGCGCGTTTGTCTTCCACCTGAAATTCAGAAAGGTGGAGTACACGCCGGTGCTGATCGAGGATATGGCCTACTACAATGCCATCTTAAACCGCACTACCGGGACCAGGAAATAGCGTTGATTTTGTTCTTTTACCGGGATGAGCCGGGTATTACGCCCCGATATCCCAACGTCTGAAATAGAGACCCTGCCTGACAACGGGCAGGGTTTTGAATTCCAATGCGGCCATCTGTTCCCCGCTGAGGGGGGAAAATCCGGAGGCAATTTTCACATTTTCCTCGATCTGTCCGATGGAATCCACTCCAATGATGGTAGTGCTCACGGGGAGGCTCATGTTGTAGGAAAGGGCTTCCTGAATGGTAAGCATACCCGGTTTAGATGTTCTTAGCCGAGCGTCGGTCTGCGTTTCGAGGGGTGGGGGAGTCCAGGTGGAAAGCATTCGGCTGCGGGTGGTCACCTTCATGCCGATAATCGCCATTCCCAGTTTCTGGGCTTCAGGAAGGAGGTAGTTGATGAAGCTCAGGTAGTGGACATCGGCGGCATTCAGGGCCATCAGGATGGCATCGAAGGGGTAACGGCGGATGGCTTCCAGCAGTACCAGTGGCTCGAAATGACCTGTAATCCCAATATTCTTGACGATTCCTTCCGATTTGGCCTTTTCCAGGGCTTTGATTGCGCCATCGGGAGCAAAAATCTGGTCGACCTGCCCCTGATTTTGCACATTGTGCAACTGCCATAGGTTAAGATGGTCGGTCTGCAGGTTTTTCAGGCTCTCCTCCAGCAATCGCATCGACCCGTCGTAAGTGCGGTCATGGGTTTTGGAAGCCAGGAATACCTCATTGCGGCGGGTTTTCATGACCCTGCCGATATTTAGCTGGCTGACACCCCTGCCATAGGATGCTGCGGTATCGATATAGTTAATCCCAAGGTCGATTGCGCGGTGGATGATTTTTTCCGCTTCTTCCTCCCTGCCGGCGATTTCAAGTGTAGCCTGTCCCCCCAGGCTGAGGATTCCGGTTTTGTATCCCGTTTTTCCGAATGCCCTGGTGGGCATTGCCTGGAAGGTGCGGGGATTGAAAGGCAATCCGTTTGCCGGTGCCTGAGGTATTGTTTTGCTCTCCGGAGCTGCTGTCGCGCTCTTCCCTGCTGCCACTGCCGCAGCTGCGGTCAGGCCTGTTCCGATGAAATTCCTTCTGTCCATTGTTTTTTATTATTAAACCAAATTACTGCCGGATGGTTCATTTACGGCAAAATCCGGTAAAAGGTTCAGTGAAAAAGGTTCCCGAAGAAATATTTCAGGGGGTATTGGTGTCAAAAGCTTTATTTCCTATTTTTGCACCTTCATCAGGGCCTCATAGTTCAACGGATAGAACGGCGGTTTCCTAAACCGTAAATCCAGGTTCGATTC
>CAYYJE010000008.1:0-42681 GCA_964472165.1 uncultured Prolixibacteraceae bacterium
CCCCCGGTCACTTCCGCAGTAAGAAAAATAGCTGTGAGAGGGGCATGCATGACTCCTGCCATGAGACCGGCCATTCCTGCCAGGGCAAAATTCTCTTCAGGAAGGTCGAGACCGAAAAAGGTATTCATGGCAAGGGCAAGTCCGTAACCAGTTATCGCACCCATGAAGAGGGTGGGTGCAAAAATCCCGCCAATGCCTCCGCCACCGGTGGTGGCGGCTGTGGCGACTACCTTAATAAGCAGGATGATCACGATGAAGCCCAGCAGCAACCGGGGATCATCCCTCCATTCAAAGAATACCGAATTGTTCAGAATTTCCACCCCCTGACCGCTGAAAATACGGGTGATGGTGGTATATCCCTCCCCCCATAACGGAGGGAAAAGAAATACCAGCAAGCTTAGGATCACCCCCCCGGCGACCAGTCTGACCAACGGATTCTCAATTTTCCTGAATTGTTTTTCCTGCCACATCACGGAACGGATCAGATACAGGGAAATAACCCCGGCAAGGATCCCGAGAAGGATGTAGAAACCGATATTCTTTGTCGAAAAGGCATTGACAAGGTCGAATTGGAGGACCATGGCGCTTCCCATGAAAATATGGGAAAGGGAGGCGGCAGTGACAGAAGAGATAAGCAGTGGAATCAGATAGGCCATGGTCAAGTCCAGCATCAGCACCTCCAGGGTAAACACAAGTCCTGCAACAGGAGCTTTGAAGATCCCTGCGATGGAGCCGGCAGCGCCACAGCCGATCATCAGAATCACATATTTGTAATTCATTCTGAAAAGCCTGGCCAGGTTAGAGCCAATAGCCGCACCGGTAAATACGATGGGGGCCTCTGCCCCTACAGATCCGCCTAGGCCGATGGTCATACTGCTGGCTACCATGGAGCTCCATGTGTTATGCCGCTTTATGCGGCCGCTTTTCCGTGAAATCGACCAAAGGATCTTGGAAACCCCATGGTTGATATCGTCCTTTACCACATATTTTACAAAGAGGTATGTGATGGTAATCCCCAGCAAGGGATAGGCCAGAAAAAGGAGATTAAAGGTATTGTCGGGGAACATGTTGGTCAGGAGAAGTTCCACCAGGTGGATCAGCTTTTTCAGGATCAGGGCGGACACGCCGCTGGCCAGTCCCACAACAAGGCTCAGGATATATATAAAATTCCGTTCACTGATGTGAGCGCTGCGCCAGGAGAGCAGCCGGTTAAACCAGACTTCCTGTCTTTGTCCCAAAAGTTCAATCCATCTCCTAAACATCTCCCGAAATTAGCAACTTTTTGGCAGCCTCACGACTTCAGTTCTCTTTCTTTTTGAATATCTTTTTGATCATCTCCCATGCAGGCTCCCTTTCGTCGCGTGATTTTCCGGGGGTCCCCCTTTCAGTTTCCCCACCCTCGTGTGAAGGGGATTTGTCCTCCTTTTTTTTGAAGATTCCAAAAAATCCGAAATCCTCTTCAAGTTCTTCGACATGGCCGGGGACGGCATTCATTTCCGCCAGGGTCAGGGAATCAGGGGCTGAGAATTTCTTATCGGCCAGAGACCGGAAACGCGGATCGGCATAGGCCTGGCTGAAGAAGCGCCCCACCACGGGAAGCGCAGCGTATGATCCCTGGCCGTATGTCATACTCCGGAAATGGATGGCCGGGTCGTCGGCTCCAACCCGGCAACCGGCTGTGAAGTCGGGGGTATAGCCGATAAACCATCCGTCGGCGTTTTCCTGGGTGGTTCCTGTTTTTCCTGCAAAATGTCCGGGGACCTGGAATTTGGAGCGGATGGCATTGCCGGTGCCCTCATCCACGGCAGACCGCAACATCTCGGTGATAATCCGGCAGTTTTCGGGATCTACCTTGCTTTTTCCCGGCTGAGGAACATCAAACAATTCGAGCTGGTTCCCCTGACTGTCTTCTATGTACAGGAGGGCATAGGGTTTCACCTGTTTCCCTTCATTGGCAAGGGTACCGTAGGCGGCCACCATTTCCAGTAGAGGTACGGATGCCGATCCCAGAGCCAGTGAGGGAACCTCAGGAAGTTCAGACCGGATTCCCAGATCGCGGGCAGTCCTGACCGCCTCATTCACACCGGTCTGCATCATGATGTCCACGGTTACCGTATTGATCGATTTTGCCAGGGCATACTTCATGGTATAATAGCCGGAATATCTGTCACTGGCATTCCCGGGGGTCCACCCGTCATACTCGTCATAGGTCTGACTCTCTGCCGAATAATAATCTGCCGGATCGAGGCCCTGTTCCAGGGCAGCCAGATAAATTACCGGTTTAAAGGTAGATCCCACCTGCCGGGAAGCAAGGCACTGGTCGTACTTGAAAAACCGGAAATCAATTCCCCCCACCCAGGCTTTTAACGCGCCACTGCGGTTTTCCATGACCACAAAGCCGGCATTGAGCATCGAGAGGTAGTGTTTCGCAGAATCCAGAGGGGTTGTTTTCACTGCCTTCAACCCGTCCCAGGTAAAGAGGGTGGCGTCCACGGATGAAGAGAACTCCTCCTTTATCTGCTTCTGGCTTTTCCCCGCAGCAATGCCACGTTTATAGCGGTCGCTGCGACGTATGGCTCTTTCCAGCACCGTGACATCATTCCCCCAGGGAGCCTTCCCCTTCCAATGCTCGTCAAAAAGCGTCTGAAGTTTTTTCATTTGTTCGTTGACAGCCTGTCTTGCAAACCGTTGCAACGAATAATCAATGGTAGTATAAATCTTCAGTCCGTCATTGTATAAACTATACGGCTCCCCATTTGATTTGGTATGGCGAAGGCACCAGTCAGTCAGGGCCGGACGTATGTATTCCAGGAAATAGGGCGCCGGCCCCTGGTTGTAGGTAATCAGGCTGTAACGGAGGTTGAGAGGCTCCGCCTTGTACCTTTTCCCATCTTCAGGCTTCAGGAACTCCTCTTTCACCATCTGGTCGATCACCGTGTTCCGGCGCTCCACGGAGCGGTCGGGATATAACCGGGGGTTAAAGAGGTTGTTGGCCTTCAGGATGCCCACAAGTACCGCAGCTTCCGGAATGGTAATTTCAGCGGGAGTCTTGCTGAAAAAACGTTCTGCAGCAACCTCAATCCCGAAGATGTTTTCACCGAAGGGAACCGTATTCAGATAGAGGGTGAGGATCTCCTCCTTGGTATAGATCCGTTCCAGACGATAGGCAATAATGGCCTCCCTGATTTTGTTAACGGGAACGGAGAGCATTCCATAGTGGCCCCGGGGAAAGAGGTTTTTGGCAATTTGCTGGCTGAGGGTGCTCCCTCCCCCTGAACTGCGGTCCGACTGAAGGATGGTTTTGAAAAGAACTCTGAAAAGGGCAATCTCATCGATTCCCCGGTGTTTGAAAAACCGGGCATCTTCAGTAGCCACCAGCGCATGGATAATATGCGGGGATATCTCACTGAAGGAGGCATAGCTTCTGTTTTCCGTGTAGTAACGACCAAGAAGTTTTCCGTCGGCAGAAAATACTTCACTGGCAAGGGGAGTCTTTACCCTGACAAGCTCTTCTTTGGAGGGGACTTTACCCGTGAATCCCAGGTATACCGCAAAAAAAAGCAAAAATACCAGTATTGCAACGGCTATGGATGCCTTCAGAAGAAAGCGTCCCCACCGGAATTTTCCGCTTTTCCGGGGAGATACCGGTTTTTTCCCGGTGGACCGTTTTCCCTTCTTCTGATCACTCACAGAACAACAGTTGATTCATCAGATTAAGCCTGAAAAGCCCATGAAAGCCATGGCAAGGATGCCTGCCGTGACCAGGGCAATGGGTGTTCCCTTCAATCCGGAAGGCACCTCCATCAGGTCGAGATGTTCCCGGATACCGGCAAAAAGTACAAGTGCAAGGCCAAACCCTATTGCATTGGAAAAGGCAAATACGACACCCTCCAGCAGGTTAAACTCTTTTTGGATAGTGAGGATGGCCACCCCCAGTATGGCACAGTTGGTGGTGATCAGCGGCAGATAAATTCCCAGGGCCTGGTAAAGCGAAGGACTCACCTTTTTCAGGATGATCTCTACCAACTGCACCAGGGCCGCGATGATCAGAATAAAGGCGATGGTCTGTAAATACCCGATTCCAAACGGATCGAGGACCATTTTTTGAACCAGGTAGGTGACAATGGTGGCCAGTACCAGCACGAAAGCCACTGCACCTGCCATTCCCGCAGCCGTGGAAATTCGCCGGGATACCCCCAGAAAAGGACAAATCCCCAGAAACTGCATCAACACAATGTTGTTGACCAGAACTGCCGCAATAAATATGACAAGATAACTCATACCGGTTATTTTTGGGCTTTGTTAATTTTTTGGACAATGGCGATCAGGTATCCGAGCACGATGAATGCGCCTGGAGCCAACACGAAAAGCAGAGTGGTATAATTCTCGGGATAGAGCCGAAAGTTGAAAAGGGTGCCGCTTCCCAGAAATTCACGGATGCTACCCAGAACCACCAGGGCTCCCGTAAAACCCAGCCCCATCCCCAAGCCGTCGATCATCGACGAAAGAGGATCATTTTTTGAGGCAAAAGCCTCTGCTCTTCCCAGAACAATACAGTTTACCACGATCAGTGGAATAAAAATTCCGAGGCTTTTGAACAATCCCGGGGTGTAGGCTTGCATAACCAACTCCACAACCGTCACAAAAGCGGCGATGATCACGATAAATGAGGGAATCCGCACTTTATCGGGAATCTGGCTTTTGACCAGGGAAATCACCAGGTTCGACATCACCAGCACAAAGGTGGTGGCCAGTCCCATCCCAAGCCCGTTTGCAGCCGATGAGGTCACTCCGAGCGTCGGACAGGTTCCCAGGATTAAAACCAGAATAGGATTCTCCCGGAGAAATCCTTTCGTAAAATTTTTAAGCTGATTCATGGCGTTCTTCTTTTATTGTGCAGGTTGAATCCTATCGGGGGCTGCTGTTCCGGAAAAAATTCCAAACCCGGCATGGGCTCTGTTCAGCGCATCCAAAAATGCACGGGAAGTGATGGTCGACGCCGTGATGGCATCCACATCTCCTCCGTCCTTGCTGACCTCCAATTTCCCCTTGCCGGGATTTTTACCGATGATATTCTGCCGCTCCTTTTCAGGATTCCGGAACCATTCAGTCATCTTCGAACCCAGACCCGGGGTCTCCTTGTGTTCTAAAACCTCATATCCCGTGTAGTTTCCCAGGGTATCAATGCCCACCATGACGGAGATATACCCGTTGAAACCTTTGTTGGAATAGCTCTTCACGGCCAACCCCACCAGTTTGTCTCCCTTGTAGGCAGGAAACACCTCCAGGGAATCCGACCCGCTGTCAGGCAGGACTTTCACGGAAGGTTTCACCAGCTCAAATTCCGGAAGTACGCTGGCTATGGCATCGGCTTGTGCCTTAACCCTTGATATTTCGATGGCATCACTGGTCATCCTGTGGACAAAACCCAGAAGTGCTCCTGAGAGGAGTGTCACGGCCAGGAGTGCGCCCACCATATTCAGGAATGTTGATTCACGCTGTTTCATGACTGTTTTTCTCCAAACCTTTTGGGTTTAATCATATTATTAAGCAGAGGTGTGAAAGCATTCATAATCAGGATGGCGAAAGAAATGCCTTCAGGATATGCCCCGAACAGACGGATCGTCATGGTAATGATTCCTATGCCGGCACCAAAGATCAGCTGGGCTTTCCGGTTCATGGGAGAAGTAACCATATCGGTAGCCATATAGACAGCTCCCAATATGGCACCTCCGGCCAGAATGTGGAACAGGGGATCCATGTATTTTTCAGGGCTGATCAGCCAGAAGATCCCACTGTAAACCAACATGGCAATGAGGATGGAGACAGGAATATGCCAGGTAATAATTTTGCGGAAGAGGAGGTAGATGCCACCTGCCAGTAACAGCAACGCTGATATTTCGCCTAATGAACCTCCCATGGTGCCCAGGAAAAGGTCCATGGTTTCAGGAAGGCTTCCCTGAATCTGGCTCAATGGCTGGCCACCGACAATTCCCTCTTTAAGAAGTCCCAAAGGAGTGGCAGCAGTCACCGCATCAGGGGCAGCACCCCTTCCGACAGGCCACGAAGTCATCTGAACAGGAAAGGAGATCAGCATAAAAACACGGCCTGCCAGCGCCGGATTGAAAATATTGGCTCCCAAACCGCCAAATGAAACCTTGGCAATCGCGATGGAAAAGAGCGATCCCATCACGATAATCCACCAGGGGATGGAGGCCGGTACATTGAAGGCCAGCAGCAATCCTGTCAGGGCAGCCGACCCGTCGTTCACAGTGGGTGTAACTTTCAGCACAAAACGCTGCAGCAGGTATTCGATAGCCACACAAGCCACCACAGCGATAAGGGTCACCCTCACCGCATCCAGGCCAAAGACAAAAACCGACCAGAGAAGTGCCGGAATCAGCGCCAGGATAACCCGGTACATGATCTTCCTGACCGAATCGTCGGTATGGACGTGCGGTGAAGGAGATATCGCAATTATTCTGTTCATTTCCAGGTATATTTCAGTTTAATTTTTCCGTGAACGGACAATCTGTCCCACTTTAGCCTTCCCGTAACGAATCTGGTCGAGCAATGGCCTGCTGGCAGGACATGAAAAGCTGCAGCTGCCACACTCGATGCAATCGAGGACCTTTTCCTTCTCCACGCTTTCCCACAATCCCTTTTCCGTGAGGGTCATCAGCAGGAAGGGTTCCAGTCCCATGGGACAGGCTGTGGCGCACCGGGAGCAGCGGATACAGGCGAGTTGCGGTTTCCGGAGAGCTTTTTCCCCCGGGATCAGCAGCACCCCCGAAGTACCCTTGGTCACTGGAACATCCAGGGAAGCCACGGCTTTTCCCATCATGGGACCACCGCTGATGATCTTGCCTGTGTCTTCAGGCAGCCCCCCGGCAAAATTAACAAGCTCCGAAAGAGGGGTACCGATCCTGACCTTCAGGTTGCCTGGATTTTTAACCTGCTGACCGGTAACCGTCACCACCCGCTCAAAGAGGGGCTTGTTCTTCTGGACAGCTTCATAAACGGCAAAAGCAGATCCTACGTTGCTGACCACACATCCTACCGCAACGGGCAATGCCCCGGATGGAACCTCCCTGCCGGTGATGGCCTTGATCAGCTGCTTCTCCCCTCCCTGGGGATATTTAACTTTCAGTACTTCCACTGAAATACCAGGGAGAGCAGCCACGGCTTCCGACATGATCCGGATAGCCTCCGGCTTGTTCTTCTCTATCCCGATACAGGCTTTTTCCACTCCCAGCGCCTTCATGAGCAGTTGCGTTCCCACAGCAATTTCCTGGCTTTTTTCAATCATCAGCCTGTTGTCGGCAGTGAGATAGGGCTCACATTCCACTCCGTTGATGATCAGCAGGTCGGCCTTGCTGCCCTTGGGAGGCACCAGCTTGATATGGGTGGGGAACGTGGCCCCTCCCATCCCCACAATGCCGGCCGACATTATCTTCTCCACGATTTCAGGGCCTGAAAGGGAACAATCCTTCCTGAGATCAGCAGACCTGTCGATCTGCTCATCCCACTCATCCCCCTCTACCTTGATTACAATACTGGTACGCGGGTATCCCGATGCATCGGTCACCTGGTCGACCTTGGTCACCGTGCCGGATACGGAAGAGTGGATATTGGCAGAAACGAAACCTGAGCTTTTGGCGATCAGCTGACCGGTTTTTACCTTGTCTCCCTTTTGGACTAAAGCCGTGGCAGGAGCACCGATATGCTGCCCCACGGGGATATAAACCACAGGAGGGAGCGGCAGTTCCCTGATTTGCTCAGCAGCCGAGAGTTTGTTTTCCGGAGGGTGAATACCCCCGAGTCTGAATGTTTTCAACACGTTGTTCCGGATTATTGGTTAACAGGATTGGTTTCAGTCACAGTTGCCTTTGCTTTCCGCGGTGGGAATCCCACTTCGATAATGGCATTGGTGGGACATACCTCGACGCATTTGCGGCATAGCTTGCATTTGTCGGAATCTATGAACGCCAGATTCTTACCCATGGTGATGGCGTCATAGGCACATACATCAAAACATTTGCTGCAGCCTATACAGGCTACCTGACACGATTTTCTGGCGATGCCCCCCTTCTCCTCATTGCGGCAGGCTACATAAATCTTGCGGTCTTTGACGTTTTTCTTCCGCAGTTCGATGAGGTTTTTAGGACATGCAATCACACAGGCCCCGCAGGCAGTACATTTGGCATCGTCCACCTCAGGCAGTCCCGTCACAGGGTTCATGTGAATGGCGTCGAATTCGCATACCACACAGCAATCCCCGCATCCGAGGCAACCATACTGACAGCCGGTTTCCCCGCTGTAAAGACTATGGATGATGGCGCAGGTCATTACCCCGTCGTATTTGTTGACACGAGGGCGGAATTCACAGGTGCCGTTGCAGCGAACCACTGCCACACGGGGATCCTTCTTCACCGCTTCCAATCCCAGAATTTTGGCTACCCCTTCCATCCCTTCATTACCTCCCACAGGGCAGAAGAGTTGGGCCAGGTCATTTTCTTTCACGCAGGCTTCGGCAAAGGCACGGCAACCGGCGTAGCCGCACCCTCCGCAGTTCGCCCCCGGCAGGGCCTTCTCCACGGTGTCAATCCGCGGATCTTCATAAACCCTGAACTTCTGAGCCACAAAATACAGAATGACAGCAGATAATCCACCGATGGCAGCCAGAGTAATGACAGTATAAATTATGGAAGCATCCATATGACGAAAAATTAATTTTCTTCCAGAAAAAATGCAAACCTCCTGGTGAGTTTGTCACGAAACAGGTACAATCCCGTGTAATAGGGAATAAGCATTCCCAACGAAATGAGACCACTTACGGCTTCATTTCCGGAAAAGTGAAGGGCCACCACAAGCGTGGCCACCAATACCAGAAAAGGAAACAGGTAGCCGTAAAACAACGCCCTGATTCCACTGGACTCTTTGAGTACCACAGTCACTTGCTGTCCAATATGATAGGATTTATGGTTGTGGCTCACTTCAATCTCTTTTTCCCGGCTGTCTGAAGCCAGGCACCCGCCACGGGCATGACACGCGGAACAGGCCGACTGACTGACAATGGTTACCATGAGTGTCCTTGCATTTACTGCCGACACAATTCCACTATGTCTGATCACATCCATCTTACCATTTCAATCAATGGAGCAAAACTACATATTTCAACCTATGGACAAAATGATGAACCCCATTTTTTAAATTGCTTTTACTTATTTAAAGCAATTCTATGTAAAAACGCCTTGTTGGAAATGAATCAGCCGCCACTGGTCTCACCCAGGTACTGAGCAAAGTATTTTTTCAGAAAATCAATGGAAAACTTCTTGGCAATGATACTTTTATCCTTGTCGAGCAGGTAGGTCGCCGGTGTGTTGCGGGTGTCGTATATGATCTTGAATCTCGACAGGTGATGCTCGTCCCATACATTAATCCAATCGGTAAGATGGTGCTGGGTGATGAAATCCTCCCACTCCTTTTTGTCATTCATGGTATAGCCGGCAACCACTTCAACACCCTTGTCGCGATACGGGAGGTATACCTCCTTGTACAAACGGGGGATGAATTCCTTGCAATGGGAGCAGTTGGGTTCAAAAAAGACAAGGATCAGATAGGGATTGTTGTGCTGATACAACCGGAAAGGCTGACCATCAATGGTTTCCATTCTGAGATCAATTGCCGGTTGGCCGATAAGGTTGTGCTCCAGGAAAATCAGGTTCTCTTTCACTTTGGCAAGGGTGGTGGAATCAGCCCAGACAGCCTTCCCCGACAGGTAATAATCCCTGGCAATGTCCACGAAGAGCGCATCCATTCCCATCACTTTGCTGTTCAGTGAACTGTTGAGCAAATAGGAAGTAACAAACCGGAAAGAATTGGGAGTGGATTCGACATGCTTAATCAGGGCATAGGCGGCAGGTTTCACTGAATCGTACACCTGCAGCAGGACTTTCTCAAAATACGTATCCAGTTTTGACTTGGCCATGGGGGTGTACAACAACCGCTCATCCGTCAGGTCGAAATGATCAAAAAAATGATTTTTCCGGTAGTTGTATTCAAAGGTCCATCTCAGTGAATCGTTAACACTAAATTCTGCAGGGATATCTTCAGGTTTCAGCTCTTCGTAATAGTTGGCCATCAGAAAGCGGGCCAGAAAAGTTCCGGGATACCGGGCTGATTTTTCCTTCCAGTAGTGGCTCACTTCCGCAGTAAGTTCCTTGATTTGCTGTTCTATCTTACCCTTGTCTGCTTCACCAGCTTTTGCCAGTGCCGAATCAAGCCGGCTCAACTGACGCTGCCGTTCACGCAGCCATTTCATGTAGTCCAGAAAAGCTTTGCTTTCCTCAGCACCCGTGATTTCCAATCCATTCAGGCTGAAAGAAGGATTGACAATATCCAGAGTTTGATCAGATCCCAGGAGAAAATCAAAATGGTGCTCCTGGTCCAGATAAATCTTGTACAATCCCTGAGGCAATCCGGCGGACTTCTCAAAAACCCCGGATCCTTCCGAATCCGTAAGAAGGGTATCATCCACAAAAATATTTCCCCCGTAATAATGGGTAAGAAGCACCTTCTGGTCAGGTGAAGAGGCAAGTCTGACGCTGATCCTTAATCCTTCGGCGCATACCGGTTCAGCCACAAACCACCACAGAATTATCAATGAAAGAATATTTTTCATAGCCGGATTCGTAACAAGTAATTTCATGAACAGCAAAAATAACACCACAATCCGTATTTTTGTTGCCGCCACATCTTTGATGTGCAAGATTTGTTCCGAAATTAGGTTAATTTCAACTCTTTTTCAAACGTTCAGATTTACGAAAGCTGATGATTTCAGTATGTGTTCCGGTATACAACACCGATGTCAGGCCCCTGGCCCGGCAGCTCTCCGCCATGGCGGACGGGGCTCCCTTTCCCGTGGAAATCCTGCTCTTCGATGATTTTTCCACCCTTTCATGGCATGAAGCGAACCGGGAAGTCTCCACTTTTAAGGGAGTTGTCTACCGGCGAATGGAAAAAAACCTGGGAAGGGCCGCCATCAGAAATTACCTGGCCAGAGCCGCCCGTTTTCCCTGGCTTCTCTTTCTTGATGCCGACTCACTGCCGGCATCCCTGCAAATGCTTGAGAAATATGCCTCAGCCCTGGAAAGTGGCCTGGTAATCTGCGGGGGAACCCTTTATACTCCCACCCCACCGGATGATCCGCGCCTTTTATTGCGCTGGCACTACGGCGGGAAAAGGGAACAGCTGACGGCTGACCAAAGGAGAAAAGCGGGGAAATTCGCCATCACGGCCAACAACTTTCTGATAAAAAAAGAGGTTTTCCTTCAGCACCCCTTCAGGGAGAGCATCAGCGGATACGGGCACGAAGATACAGTGATGGGATATGACCTCCTGAAGGCAGGCATACCTGTTATTCATACCGACAATCCGGTCTTTCATACGGGACTGGAACCTTCAACGGAATACCTGGAAAAAACGAAGACTGCCGCCAGCAATCTATGCTTTATCTCCCGCGAGCTGATCCGGGATGCCGACTTTTTTGAAAGACCGGGACTTCTCAAAACATGTCTACGGTTGAAAAAATACCGTCTCCGGGGTGTTGCCGCCCGCCTCTTCCGTGGGGGAGAATCCCTGCTGGTAAAAAACCTGATTGGCCCCCGGCCGAGGCTCTTCCTGTTTGATTTGTACCGGCTGGGGTATCTGTGCCAAATTTCAGAAAAAAAGGGAGAATCAGGTCAAGTTTGAGGTCGATGTTGAGGTCGAGGAACCCATTTGTCGACTTGTTGGTTGATTGATTTGCTGATTTATTTAAATATCGATAAATCGTCAAATCATTAAATCGTTAAATGGATTGAGGTTGAGGTCGAGGTTGAGGTGACTTATTTAACGAGCTTTATGTTCCCGAATTTGCTGGTCACCTTTACCAGACCACCTGGACCTCCACCGATCTTTCCCGACAGGCTTTGACTGGTGTTTTCCTTCATCCGGTTCCCCTTGAACTCCCCGGAAGGATAGCTAATATCGCAGAAATCACAACCCGCCTCCACCTGATACGAGGCACCCTCTTCAATCCCCAGACTGATCTGGGCATAACTGGATTGAATGATGATCTGTTCAAAATCTGCCGGAATAATTTCCACCTTCACGGTACCATAGGCCGAACTGAGATCCATGCTCTTTGTCAGGATGCCGATCTTATAATTGGAGAATTTGCTTTCCCCCTTCAGGGTGACCAACTCCCCAAAATTGAAGGTATCGTATTTTGAATCGAGGATCAGACTGTTCAGTTTGTCAGCGGTGACCGTTGAATATTTCGCATCCAGTCGGATATTTTCACCCGAGCCAAGGAATAATTTGGAATAGGCCAGGACCACACCGGCATTGCCAAGCCTTTGGATATCCGCTTTGCCGTATTCAACGCTCAGATTGGTCTCCGGACCTTCCAGCTGGTTGGCCGTCAGGTTGCCATAAGCCACATCTATGTCCCCCTTGCCGGTAAGCTTATCCAGGACCACATTCCCGAACTTATTGCTTACATCCAGATTTTTATCGGAAGGAATATTCACCGTGTAGTTGATGCTGAAGTTGTTTTTGGACCTGAAATTATTTTCAATTTCCGTTTCAGCCGATGCGGTTCCCCCGCTTTTACCGAAGGTGACGGAGATATCTTCGAGCATCTCTTTTACCCGGCTGCTGGATCCTTCCACGGTGACAACCACATCGACAGTCACCATCGACCCTCCGCCGTGGTTAATCCTGACTTCCCCGAATTTGTTGTTAATCCGGAGTGTTTCCACTTCCTGCGCCGGCCAGCTCTTGTTGAATTTCCGGGTGCTTTCCTCTCCAAAACCGGTCATTGCGGCACACATAACCGCCAGGAAAATGACCAAAACTTTAAATTTCCGTTCCATGACTTTTTGTATTTTGTTGTTTTACTTCCTGTAATTTGTCCAGAATCATCTGGATGACACCCAGTTTGGCCTGGTAATACCCGACCATCGCGTTGATCACCCGCTCATCACGGGGATTGGCTTCCAGTTCTTTCTGAAGCGCTGCATACCGCGATTCAAACGCAGCAAATTCCTGCTGCATGATCTCATTCTCCTGTACGGAAATCACCCCTGTGCGTGCCATGGCATCCAGGCTGCTGATGCCTTCCCTGATGGCACTGGTGTAGTAAAATTCCACTTCCGCATATTCAGGTGAGACGGTCGAGAGGGTCATGGCCGAAGGGATCTCCGGCGCCATCCATATCCGCGCCTGGTTGACGGCCAGGAACAGGAAAACCGCGGCCGCAGCCACTTTCCCGACACTCCGCCACGAAAAGGAGATCCCCTTTTTTTGCCGGTCCAGTTTTTCCCTGAACCGATCAAAATGACCTTCCTCCGGCTCCAGATTGTTCAGCACCGTCAGGTTTCCGGTAATCAACTCTTCGATGTAATCTTTCTTTTCCATATTAGTTGTAGATGTACAATTCCTGATGTTTCAAAATTTCTTTCAGCTTGTTTTTGGCCCTCATGTACTGGGTACGCGATGCCGAGTTACTGATATGCAAGATGTTGCTGATCTCGTCATGATTGTAGCCTTCGATAAGGTGAAGGCTCAGCACCACCCGGTATCCGTCGGGGAGTGACCGTATCGCATGATGGATCCGGTTGATATCCACTTCCCCCGGAAAGCCACCCCCGTCATCCAGACCTGCATTCCGCTCGGTGACTTCTTCAAATTTCACTTTCCGTTTTTTCAGGTAATCCAAAGAACGGTTGATCACGATTTTTCGCAACCAGGCGCCAAAACTCACCTTCCCCTGATAAGTATCCAATTTCCGGAAGGCACTCAGGAACGACTCCTGCATGACATCTTCCGCATCGGCGCTGTGGCCGGTAATCCGGAGGCTCACACTGTACATGCTTTTGTAGTACATCCGGTAGATCTCCTCCTGCGCCTTTCGGTCACCCGAGCGGCACCGGTCAATCAGCGCCTGGTGAATGTTCTGGTAATCCGGTTCCAATTCTGTTTCTTTTTCTGGATCAATGACGACAACACGTTGCGGAATGTTGCATGGGGTCACCATTTTCTTAAAAAAAATCGCAACTCCATGGTTATCAAGCCGGCAACACCCTGCCCTTGATCTCCTTCAGGTCGGACTGAATGGTTGACAGGGCTCTTCCGATCATCTCGTTGGAGAGATTTCCGGAAGGGATCTCAGCGCTGGTGTAATTAACGAAGCGCCAGATTTCCCGTACCTCTGAAACGTGGACCGTGTAGGGATCATACGCCGGATTGAGGGAAATCAGGCGCAGCAAGCCTTCTTCCCGGAGATGGTTTTCCACGATTTTGAAGACGATGCCTTCGTCGAGGGTCAGCACGATGCAGGCTTCCCCGTCGGGCAGAGAAAGCCAGTCCTGGACGTACTCCCCGGTGATCCAGGCACCTTCCGGGATGGGGAGCATGGAGTCACCGCTGATCTGAAAGGTGCGGTATTTGCGGTCGGCCGGAAGGAAAGGCAGCTGATAGCGTGGCAGTTCACTGATGTACTCGGGATCGAAAAATCCGCGGGTATACCCGGCTTTGGCCTTTTCGGGTACCAGTTCGATGTTGTCCCGGTTTTCGCGGTCGACCGTGGTGGCCAGTACCCTCAGCTTTCCCCCCTTCAGAAATACATCTTCCCCGTGTTCGAGCATGTATAACTGATGGCCGGTAAGGGTCGCCAGGTCAACCTTCACCAGGGTGTCCACCGAAATACCATAGTAATTAGAAAACTGGACCAGCGCCGGAATAGCGGGCATGGCCACTTCATTCTCGTAACCACTCAGGGTGGAACGCTTCATTCCCAGCGTTTCAGCAACCTCATCCTGCGTACGGTTCTTCCGCTTCCGTAAAAATTTAATGTTCTGAGCAAACAACATATTCAAAAAATGATTAAATTAATGTCGGATATATTGATTATATAATGATCAAATTTAAAACATTTTTAAACACGAAGAGCCATAGTCAGAAAGAAAAATTTTTAGAAATGGAACGGAGCATCGCCCATATAGACATGGACACCTTTTTTGTGTCGGTAGAGCGGCTGGTAAACCCGAAGTTAACAGGCAAGCCGGTGATTGTCGGGGGTACTTCCGACCGGGGTGTCGTGGCCGGCTGCAGTTACGAAGCCCGTTCTTTCGGGGTCCATTCGGGGATGCCCATCAAGATGGCCCGGCAGCTGTGCGGCGAAGCGGCCTTCATCCGGGGTGACATGGAACAATACACCCGGTATTCCGACATGGTCACCGATATTGTGGCCGAGGCGGCACCTGTCTACGAAAAAGCCTCCATTGACGAGCATTACATCGACATCACAGGGATCGACCACTTTTTCGGATGCCTGAAATGGAGCACGGAACTGCGCCAGCGCATCATCAGGGAAACGGGGCTTCCTGTTTCCCTGGGACTGTCGGTGAACAAAACCGTTTCCAAAATAGCCACCGGGGAGGCCAAACCCAATGGCCTGCGGAACGTGCCCACCCCCATCGTACAACCCTTTCTGAATCCTCTCTCCATCCGGAAGATCCCCATGCTGGGCCCTCAGACTTTCAGGCTGCTCCGCTCCATGGGGATCGTCACCATCGGAACACTGAGTACCATCCCCCCTGAAATGATGGAACGGGTCCTGGGACAAAACGGAATCTCCCTCTGGAAAAAAGCCAACGGCATCGACCCTGCACCCGTCCAGTCGTGGAGCGAACAAAAATCCATGAGCGCAGAACGGACCTTCGAACAGGACACCACCGATGTGCAGCACCTTGAACGGATCATCATGCGGATGAGCGAAGAACTGGCCTTTGAACTGCGGAATAAACAGAAAATGACATCCTGCGTCACCGTGAAGATCCGGTATTCCAATTTCGATACCCATACCCTCCAAAAAAGGATCCCCTACACTTCGTTTGACCACGTACTGAAGGGGATGGTCAAGATCCTCTTCGATCAGTTGTACAACCGCCGCATGCTGATCCGGCTGGTCGGAGTAAGGTTAAGCAACCTCATTTCCGGTACGTACCAGATGGATCTTTTTGAAGATGCGCCTGAAATGATCCGCCTTTACCAAAGCCTCGACACGATCAGAAACCGTTTCGGGAAACATTCCATCCATACCGCTTCGGCCATCTGACCCCGGTTGTTTCCGGGAAAACCCCGATCAATACTTCATGTGGCGATCCATGTCGCGTTGGCTATCCTTTTCCCGGATACTTTCACGCTTGTCATAAATCTTTTTCCCGCGGCACAGGGCCACTTCAAGCTTGGCAAGCCCTTTTTCGTTCAAAAAAAGTTTCAGGGGTATCAGGGCCAATCCCGATTCCTTGATTTTTTTCTGCCATTTCTGAAGTTCCTTTTTCTGCATCAGCAGTTTCCGGTCCCGCTTCTCCAGATGGTTGTTGCAGGTTCCCAATTCATATTCAGAGATATGCAAATTTTTAACATAAAGCTCGTTGTTGAGAAACTGGCACCACGAATCTGTCAGATTTGCCTTCCCCTTACGGATGGATTTAATTTCAGTACCCACCAGTTGAATACCGGCAACCAGGCTTTCGATAATTTCGTACTCGAAATACGCCTTTTTATTTTTGATCAGAATATTTGATTTTACCTCTGACATGACATGCAATCTGAATAATTAAACAGGCGGTTTTTTCTGATTCCGCCGGCCGACAAAGTTAACGGAGTTTTCGTTTCCCCGGTGGGCCATATTTCCGGGAAACATCATCAAGCACCAATACCCAGTCCAGGGCTTCCCCGGGTTCAGGCGGGGTAAAATGGTGAACCCCTGCATTGGCAAAGGTACCCAGAAGAGTGGCTTTCCCGTTCCGGGGATTAAACCACCAGGCCTTGATTTTCCCGGCGTTCAATTCTCCGGTATTGACCGAAAAGGGACGACCCGCCGGCACGTATACCATGATATAGCTTCCCTCTTCGTCACGCGTGGCGGTAAACCGGTAACGGCCTTCACCCGGAACTGAGGTAACAACCTTTCCGGGAACTACCAGTGAAGGATCGGGTATTCGGGAAAGGAACGGCCTCGAAAGCAGCAGGTTCCTGGCATGAACCATCTGACCCGCCCCTGGCTGCTCCACTGCCTCCTTCCACGACATCAGTGGATTGTTAACCGGATTCCTTTGTTTTTCCGGATCGAACATCTGCCATACCGAATGATGCCCGTAGGTATGGCCGAATGCTCCGTTGAAAAGATCCCAGTAAAGTGGCCTTCGCACATCCGAAGCCAGGGAATGGCCCAGCTTTCCCGCGTTGAAAGAGAGCGGATGATCCTCATACAAAGGCTCCCCGTCGATTACAGGCTTCACAGGCGTACGCTGATAATCCTTAAACGTTTGAATATACCCTGCAGAAAAATCTGCATTGTGGCCATTTTGCCGCATGTTGAAGTCAAGCCAATTTTCGTCATGGAAATCTTCTGCCGACCCTCTGCCTCCCCGGGGGTGAAAAGTAATCAGGTGAGCCCCTTCGTCCCCTTTTTTCAATCCCCTGGCCATAGCCCTGAGAATCTCTTTATGCTTCAAGTTTTCCACAACCCTGTCACCTCCCAGAATCCAGATAATTCCCTTTTCCCTGTACCGTTTACCCAGGAATTCCCCGTATGCTTCGGCATTTTCCTGATTGAAAAGAACGGGATCTTCGTGCCAGTAACTGCCCCAGGTCGGAAGAAATCCAATGTACAAACCGTAATGGTTAGCCCGGTCTACAATGTAATCCACATGATCCCAGTAATCGTTGTCTGCTCCCTCCCTGATTGCAGGCTTAGAGGGATCCCTGCCTTTCAGTGGCAGGTCACCATAAGGATTGGGTTGGTTGGGTCCATCCAATTCAGCGATCGCAACCGCCTGTATTACCGTAAAACCCTGACTGGCCCGGCGCGAAAGGTAATGATCGGCCTCCTCCCTGTCCAGCCGGTGAAACAATTCCCAAGCGGTATCTCCCTGATAGAAAAAAGGAATTTCAGACTTCCCGCCGGGAAGGGACTGAACCAGATATCTTTGATTACTGCTTACCTTTAACCGGGGCAGGTGAGCTGCTGTCACAATGAGCGAGGAGTGAAAAATCAGCACTGCCATCAGGCAGATCTTCAAAAATCCTTTTGTTTTCATACTTTGACAATAAGGGTTTGTAAGCAAAGATAGTCATTCCGTAAAAAAACCATTACATGTGGAGAATGGTTGCAAACCATCGCTATCGGGTCATCGCTTTCTTTGCAGCAAGCAACTCCTGTAAACGATACATCTCATCACGCAGCCTGGCAGCTTCGATGAAGTCCAGCTTTTTGGCAGCCGCCTGCATCTCCTTTTTGGTGGCCAAAATTGTTTTTTCGAGGGCTGCAGGAGTCATGTACTGAACCACCGGATCAGCAGCCACATCCGCATGCCCTGCGCCTCCTGAATATGAAAAGGCATCACTCTTGTCGGAGCGGTATTCAAAACCTATAATTTCCCGGGTAGGTTTGATGATCTGACGTGGTGTAATATTATTCAGTTCGTTGTATTTCAGTTGTTTTTCCCGGCGGTAATTGGTGGCATTGATCGTTTTCTGCATGGATTCAGTGACTTTGGACGCATACATAATCACCCTTCCGTTGAGATTCCGGGCAGCCCTCCCGGCAGTCTGGGTCAGCGACCGTTCCGACCTGAGGAATCCTTCCTTGTCGGCATCAAGGATGGCCACCAGGGAGACTTCAGGCAGATCGAGCCCTTCTCTCAACAGGTTTATCCCGACCAGCACGTCAAAAACCCCTTTCCGGAGTTGCTCCATGATTTCAACCCGTTCCATGGTATCCACATCGGAGTGGATATATCTGGTTTTTACACCATTGTCAGCCAGGTACCGGCTTAACTCTTCCGCCATTCTCTTGGTCAGGGTGGTCACCAGTGTCCGTTCGTTCCGTTCGGCACGAAGGTTAATCTCATACATCAGGTCGTCAATCTGGTTGCGGGATGGTCTTACTTCAATCATCGGATCGAGAAGGCCTGTGGGTCTGATCAGCTGCTCCACCACCACTCCTTCACATCTGGCGAGTTCATAGTCTGCAGGCGTCGCACTTACATAGACGATCTGGTTTACCAACGATTCGAATTCCTCAAATCTCAGCGGGCGGTTGTCGATGGCCGCAGGCAGCCTGAAGCCGAAATCCACGAGGGTCACCTTCCGGGAACGGTCTCCCCCATACATCGCCCTGATCTGCGGAAGTGTCACATGACTTTCGTCGATGATAGTCAGAAAATCATCGGGAAAGTAATCGAGCAGGCAAAACGGGCGTGTCCCGGGTTGGCGTCCGTCAAAATATCGGGAATAGTTTTCGATCCCGGGGCAATATCCCAATTCACGCATCATCTCAAGGTCGTACTCCACCCTTTCCTGAATCCGTTTTGCCTCGAGAGGTTTACCCGACTCCCTGAAAAACTCGATCTGAAGGACAAGGTCGTCTTGTATGAACCGGATTGCTTGCTGCAATCGCTCTTTGGTGGTCACAAAAATATTGGCCGGATAGATCACCGCCTGTTCCATCCCGCTGATCTCCATCCCTGTCAAAGGATCAAAAAGGCTGATTTGCTCGATCTCGTCTCCCCAGAAAATTATCCGGACGGCATTGTCCGCATAAGCCGGATAAATATCCACCGTGTCACCCCTGACTCTGAAATTTCCCCTCTCGAATTCCGTTTCGTTCCGTGAATACAAAGCATCTACCAGCTTGTGGAGCAAAAAATTCCGCGACAGGGTCGTCCCTTTGTCAATGGTGACCACGTTGGCGTGAAAATCTTCCGGATTACCAATCCCATAAAGGCAGGAGACTGAAGAAACCACAATTACATCCCTACGGCCCGACAAAAGGGATGAGGTAGTGCTTAAGCGGAGTTTTTCGATATCCTTGTTAATCGACAGGTCCTTTTCGATATAGGTATCTGTCGTGGGGAGGTAAGCTTCAGGCTGGTAATAATCGTAATAAGAAACGAAATACTCCACGGCATTGTCCGGGAAGAACTGCTTCATTTCCCCGTACAACTGAGCAGCAAGTGTTTTGTTGTGACTCAGGATCAGGGTGGGTCGCTGTACCTTTTCGATGACATTGGCCATGGTAAAAGTTTTCCCGGAGCCGGTTACACCCAGCAGGGTCTGAAATTTATCCCCGTTGAGCAAACCCTCTGTCAATTGCCGGATAGCTTCAGGCTGATCCCCGGTAGGCTGATAATCAGAAACGATCCTGAAATCCATATTGAATAATTATTCCTTACTCCTGCAAATGTCGTAAAAGAATCCATTCCTCTCCCCTTCCTCCTCTTAAATCCGAAATCACAAATCACAAATCCGTTATCCGCTCCCGATTTATGGGCCACACTTATCTCACCAAACGGAAGTAAACCGGGAAATGGTCGCTCGGTCCTCCTGTGTGTTTGTCCCCTGCATAGGTCCTGTCAGGGGATATCTCACCTCCCCGGTTTATAAATTCCATCCAGGAAGCGCTGAATACATACCCCCGGTCGTTTTCGACCCTGTAGCCCTCTTCGTCGAGCAGGGATTCCGACACAATCAGGTTGTCCAGCATTTTCCAATCCCCCTGGAATTTATAGGAACCATGGCCATCCTCCATGGAAGGGAACATCAGATTGATGTAATCCGACTCCGGATTCTTTTTCAGGCTTCCTGCCCCAAGCACCCGGCTTAGACTTTCGTCGTCAGGTTCATCGTTCATGTCACCCATGATCACTACATGGGAAAGTGAATTTTCGCCCATAAGGGGTGCTGTCAGGCGCCGTAACACCCCGGCCATTTCTTTCCGGGCCTCTTTTCTGGACTCGTCATCATTCTCCCTTGAGGGCCAGTGATTTACAAAAATATGAAATACTTCACCGTTATTCGACCTGCCTTTAACCGACAGGATTCCCCGGACCAGGGAATTGCCCAGTGAACTTCTGACAGGGATAAGCCGCTCAGCGTCGACGGTAAATTCGTCAGGTCTGTATACCAAGGCCATGTCTATACCGCGACCGTCACGGTCATGGTGATGGATCACCTGATAGTTACCCCCCACGAGTGCAAGTTGGTTTACCAGATCTTTCACCACCTGTTCGTTCTCCACTTCACATAAACCGATCACTTCAGGGAGTTCGTCGCCACCCAGTTCTGCGAGAACGGATGAAAGATCCGCCAGTTTTTCCCTGTACTTTTTTTCATTCCAGTTTTTTCTGCCTGCTGGGAGAAACTCCTGGTCGTTGATACGGGGATCATCGGAGATATCGTATAAATTCTCGACATTGTAAAACACAAAGGAAAGTGTTCTGTCGTCAGGCAATACAGCTGATTTTTGTCTCCCCTGACATCCGGATAAAAGGGAAAACACCCCACATAAAAAAAAGAATACTCCTTTTCTGGCTGATATTGTGGACCATTCTGCGGCCCGAAGCGCTGGTTTCATTCCGTCAAAATTCTTTACCGGTGGTTACATGGTAATAACGGGTTACATCCACGACCATCATCCCGGCAGCAAGCGCGGCCTCAATGCCCAATGCGCCATCCTCAAAAACCTGGCAATGTTCCGGTTTTACTTTCATCAATTCCGCACATTTCAAAAACGTATCGGGAAAAGGCTTATGTCGCACCACATCTTCTGAAGAGACCAGCACCGAAAAATACTTTTTGAGGTCAAGTATCTCCAGGGTTTTCCAGGCCAGGCGCCGGTACCCGCCTGTTCCGACGGCCATGGGCAGTCTTCCCTGGTACTCACGGATCAGCGCCACCACCGGTTCTATCGGTTTGATCAGGTGCATCAGCTTTTCATACTCCTCCTCCTTCCGTATTCCTGTTATTTCCGGATCCAGGCTGGTGCCGTAAATCTCATTGATTTTTACGATTGTCGCTATCGCCGGCATGCCCGCCATGGTTCCAAAAACTTCAGGAGTGAAATTAATCCCAATTTCCTTCAGAATATTCTGGTAGGCAATAAAATGTACCGGCATGGAATCGGCGATGGTTCCATCGAGGTCAAAGATCAGTCCGTGTGCGGACGGATCGATCTCCGGAATATTTCCCTTAGCAGCTTTGTGTGTATTCATACGGGAGGTAAAAATAACAATCTTTGCCGTAGTTAACCTATATCAATCCCCGGCAGAAAAAATGATTTAACTTTGAACCCACATTGACAAACATGATTAAAATGATCAGCAACTACACAATTTTAACCATCCCCCAATGGTCGATTTTTGCCGGGATAACCGTAATGGTCTATGGATGGGCTGAACACAAGAGGGTATTCGGTTTCATCGGGTCCGGAATATTTGTGTGTCTGGGAATTTACGCGGCTATCGCGATTGCATCGGGAGCGATGATGCCCGCGGAGATGCTGGACATGACGGATCCCCTAAGTGACACTCCGGTTCTTGCTCCGGATGAAATCCCCATGGAGGGGAGACTGCTCCCTTTTTACTGGATGTTGGTTTGCAATGGAGGATTGGCATTGATCGCCCTGTTTGCTGAGATTTTCAAAAAACGGTTTGCCAATCCTCTCAAAATTGCCACTGCCGCCATTGGGATTGTCCTCTTCTTTCTGATGATGGGAGCATTGAAGGCTTAAAACCTCCTCCGTTGTCTCCTGTTACCATTACATTACTATTCCCGAATCCTGGAGAAGCAAAGCTTTTATTCAATCATTTTCGTTAATTTTGAGCATTGGTTAACGGAAACTTCATCATGATGGATTTAAAAAAATCATTTGGATTTAACAAGGACGGGGAGAATGAAATACCCCGGCCAAAGCGTGTCAACGAATACATCAATCTGAAGCTTGCCGCGCTGGGACAACCTGTCGTCAAAAGCACTTCGGGTTTTGATTTTCTGGAACTTGCCAACGATCTGATCAAAAACCACAGGGAGAAGAACCGGTTGCTCAGCGCCTATCTTTGCCCGGCGGACCAGCGCATTCAGAATTTCCTGGACGGGTACCTTTCAGAATTCAGGGACAAGGTAAATCCGCGCCTCCCATCGCTCACCTTTATTATCGACAGCCATGGCATTGCCAGGGCACTCTCTTTGCCACCCGACAAGGACATCTTTCAATCTGACATCATCACCTCCTACCGGATTAAACAGGGAGTTTTACACAATCCCAAAAACGACAGGAGGACCACGGAAGGAGTATTCCACATTGCAGAGGGAGGTTTGCCCATTCCTGACGACAAAAAGGCGGTTCCGAAACTTGCTTTTTCTCACCTGCTCCATGCAGCCATTCACCCCCCCAGGGAACTGTTGCAACTTCCCTTTACCTCCACGCAGGAGGAGAAGGCAGAAGTCTTTGTTTCACTGCTCCTCAAACCGGTTGTAGTTCCTGAAGTTCCGGGTGTCTCCCCTCAGAAAAGAATGGAAGTACGTTTCTTTGCTCCCGGGAACCTTGTCAGCAACCTCGATTTTGTAGAATCCATTTTCGGGAACGGAGGGGATCCTTTCCTCCCGGAAAACGATTCAGCACTCGACATTGAAGGTTGGACAGGACACACCGGATGTATCATTCTTGCGCCCCACCTGGTGGAACTCACCAAAAAGGAAGTGGGTTTGCCGGAATACAGGGAGGCCACTGAACGTCAGATCAGGGATGGGATGTGCTGGAAATCTGAAGACGAACATTACAATGACGGGAAAGCGTTTAAGATCACCGCACGGACAGAAGAGGGAGTTATTGTCACGGTGATTGCCGACAATTATTTCGGATACTCCAAAAAGGAAGTCAAGACCCAAATCAGTTATTCGGCCAATTTATTCGGGAATGCCGAAGAAGAACATGCAGGTGGTGCCATTGCCTTCCCCTGTTATAACCTGGGGGATGAATTCCGGCAGGACAGCCAGATCAGGGAAAACGGGCTTACTTTTGAGTCCATGACCGAACTTTTCGCCGGAATAATGGACGTATCGCCGGAGGGATTTGCCACGGACAGGAAATATAAAGACATCATATACGTACCGAAGGATGCACATTTCAGGCTTGCCGACCAGAAAATTTCATGGATAAGGGAAGGAGTGGAAAAATCGATCCGGCTAAATCCTTCCTGCACCTATTTTCTGCCTACCGGATACAAAATCAGGATGGAAAAGAATCCATTGGTTCCCTCCTGGAGGTTGATCGGTTCTTCCGCAGAGGGTACCTTTTGCCACAAACCCTGTACGGTATCAGGCGGGGGTAAATCGGAAATTTCCAAATCTATCAACGACGCTGTGATCTATGGACCTTTCTTTACCGCCGATTTTGAAAACGATTTCAAAATCGTGGAAGAGATCATCAACAAAGATTACAACAATAAATTCAGGGATCCCGGGGAAAACCTGAGGAAGAGCCGGCCGCTGCTGAGCCCGGCCCGTTCATTGGGTTCGGTGATCAAGTTGCTCACGCCCAGTCCGACCCTTTATACCGACGAATACAACGAATGGCTGGAGAGTATTCCTCACTACATCAAAGGATTGGTACATATCATAAAGAGATTTTACAAACCTGAATGGGGGAACGATTGGCGGAGATATTTCACGGTCGACATCATAGACGGGAAGTTCGGGAACGAGCTGAAATTCAAAAACCGCAAGCTGGTAGCAAGCTACCTCAGGATCGGTCTGATGAAAGACAATTCCTGGCGGACCTTCAAGCTGAGGCAGGATTTTGTGGCTGCCGACAAGTTGCAGATGGAGGACGACATTTCTGCGTCCACGGTAGTTCCGGCGCACAAGCTGGAATATCTCTCACCCGATCATCACGAACCTGCCCTGAAATTCACGCACAACTGTGAATACCGTTTTTTCCAGAGACCCGACGAAGCCATCAATCGCGGGTACGACAAACAGGCAGAAATCGACCTGTCGTCGCCCAATACCTTCATCTCCAATTTTCAGCCACTTACACCAGCGGATGCTGAAAAAATCATGGAGGATGCCATCGAATACGACAAGTATTCGCCGCCAATGAAGAAGCTGATCGAAGAGGTGACCACAAAAAAAGATAGCTCCTACTTCGTCTCTTCCTCGCATCCCCGGATCTTTGAAGGAAAACCCTCCAAAAACATGCGGTATCTCCAAAACCGGCCTGACATTGTCAAACACCGGGCAACCTATATTGCAGAAACGGGAACCCGCCTTTTCAGGAGAATTCCTCTTGACAAACCGGTACTTTTCCCTGTCAATTCGGTACTGGCAGGCCGCAGGAATAACCCACCCGAAAAGGGGATCAGGTCGCTGGCAGTTTACAATCCGATCCACTACCAGGAACTTCCGGAATTGTTCATGGATTTTATCTGCAGCCTTACCGGCAAATCACCTTCCACAACCGGTGCCGGAACGGAAGGAGCGCTCACCAAGGCTCCCTTCAATGCCCTCAGCCCGGTGACAGACCTCAACAATGCCCTGGTATCCTTCATTCTTACCGGCTATCCGGGATTTACCAGTGCCGCAGGATATGTGGGTCCCAAATACAGGGTTGACCACGACATCAGCCTCCTCGTTCCTGAACTCTGGAGCCGGTTAAAAACGGAAGAAATTGAACCTTCCTTTATGATCGCCAAAGGCTTTTTGGAAAAAATGGAAGATTTCGAATACCAGGGACAAAAGGTTCTGGCCTCCAGATTGGGGTACCGGATTACCGGGAAATTTGTACGTAACTATTTCGGACGGGTTTTTGAAAACCCCAACGCAGTTTTCAACGATGAAATGCTGAAACCCGAGCTTCAGGGGATGGAAGTATTTGTGGACGGGATTCACAACATTGTGGAAGCACAGCAAAGGGTTGCCCTGAGTTATTTTACCGACGGCAGCATAGAAGGAGCATGCCCTCCCCTGAAAGCCATTCTTCACATCATGGCTTACGGCCATTACCAGGATAAAACTGCAAGCGACCCGGAAATCCGGAACCTTTTTACCCGCGATTCCATGATGGCCAGCGACTGGTACCATGAAAGGCTGCTCAACAAGCAACTCAGCGACATTGCACTTTTCCAGAAACATGTAAAATACCTGAAACATTACCTGACCACATCCCTGAATATGGATGCGGAGGAGGAAATCCGAATCCATGAAAAGGTAAAGACCGCCGAAGAGAAGTTAAAATACCTGAAATCGACCGATTACCTGAAAAGTCTGGAGGGTTACATCGGGCTTGACCCCTATGTCAAATAGACAACCCGGATCAAACGAGTATATGTTTCCTTCAACAAAGATTTTTTTACCATTTTTTGTGGTTCTGTGATATTATTAACAAAAAATCCGTAAATTGTAACCACCATAACCGAAACATAAAGCAACACAAAACCGACAAAAAACAAAGATAAACACCATGTTTCCCATTCGCACATGTCTTGAGTGCGGTGAAACACTGCATGGAAGGGCGGATCAGAAATTTTGCAGTGACCAGTGCCGCAATGCATACAACAACAAACAACTGGGACAGACCAATAACACGATCCGCCGGGTAAACCGTATCCTGAAAAAAAACCAGTCGTTGCTTTCCGGGTTGAACAAAACGGGAAAAGTTACCATTCCCAGGGTTGAACTCACAAGGAATGAGTTTAATTTCAACTATTTCACCAACATGTTTACCACCAATCACGGCAGAGTCTATTTTTTCTGTTATGACCAGGGGTACTCGCTGGTTGACGGGGACAAGGTGCTTCTGGTGAAGAAACAGGAGTATGTCGATGGATTGGTGTAACGATCTACCAGGTTACGGAAACCTTGAAACCGGGCACACCCCCGGCATAGGCAGGCTGAAGGTTCAGAGCCCTGTCTTCGCGGTTTTTACACAAAAATATCCCGGTCACGGTTCCCAGCAAAGCACCGGCAACGACATCGCTCAACCAGTGTCTGTCGTCATAAATCCGCGAAATTCCTGTTAACCCGGCGATCGAATAAGCAACAGGAGGCACCCATCGGGTGTTACGGTATTGGTATGCGACTACCGAAGCCACAGAAAATACGGCTGTGGTATGCCCCGACGGGAAGCTTGACCCTTTCAACGGGCCTTTGAAGTCGAAAGGTGACGCAGGAGGCCAGGCATCCGGTCTTTGCCGGCCTAATAGCAATTTGGGAATCCTGGCAACCAGTCCGCTCAGCAACAAGCTTTCCGCAGCCAGGTAACCTGTCGAACGCGTACGGTCACGACCGGAAATTTCTCCGGCCGCAATCATCCCCCCCACAAAAACAAAGGTGTAAGTTTCACCAAAGGGTTCCAATCCATAACGGGAGAGCCCGGTCAGGAAAGGGGACTGAACCTGCCTGGCAATATCCCTTACCGGTTCATCGGCAGTGGTCAGCAAAATGGTGGCACCAGCCATCGCCGCTGCCCTGGTCCATTGCTTCCCCTTCCATTTAAAAGGAGCAGTGAGATAATCCCGGCTGTCCGCCCCCAAAGTTTTGAAACAGCTTTGCCGGTGAAACGCGGAATCCCTTTCCGACCCATTGGCAGAACTGAAGAAGACAAGCAGGAGCACTGCAACCAGTGGCTTCATTTTGCCCTTTTTGCTTCTTCCCAGATCAGATCCATTTCGGCCAGGGTCATCTCCTTCAAATTCCTGCCTTTCAGGAGGGTTTGGCTTTCCAGAAAATTGAACCTCCTGATAAATTCAATATTCGTCCTTTCCAATGCCGTTTCAGGGTCAATGCCATAAAGCCTGGCAGCATTTACCATGGCAAAGAAGAGGTCTCCAAATTCTGCTTCCATCCGGCTGGCATCCACCTGCTCAATTTCATGGGCAAGCTCAGCTATTTCTTCTTTTACCTTTTCCCAAACCTGTTCCCGGTGTTCCCAGTCAAAACCCACACCGCTGGCTTTTTCCTGTATCCTGTTGGCTTTTACCAGTGCTGGCATCGAAGCCGGAACTCCTTCCAGAACCCTGTGGTTTCTTCCCTTTTCGGAAAGTTTCAGGGTTTCCCAGTTTTCCTCCACTTCGCGGGCGCTCTCCACTTCCACCTCACCAAAAACATGCGGGTGACGGTAAATCAGTTTCTGGTTAATATTTTCCAGCACATCGCCCATGTCAAATGCTTTTTTTTCCGCACCGATCCTTGCATAAAAAACAATATGCAACATCAGATCGCCCAGCTCTTTTTTAATCTCGCCAAGATCAGCCCTGATGATGGCATCGGCCAACTCATAGGTTTCTTCAATGGTAAGCTTCCGTAGCGATTCAAGAGTCTGGGCTTTGTCCCAGGGACATTTCTCCCGTAACTCCTCCATAATTTCCAGAAGCCGTCTGAATTCATTCAATGCTCTCTCCATCTCACCACATTTTCACCCTGGATTAACTGGCGGACAAAACCACATCAGGCCCTTGCCTGACCGTGGCATCCGATTTGGCTGGCTAAGGTAGAATTTTAAACGTTTGCGGTAAAAGTTTCCTCCATTTTTAATATTTTTGAGCACCGTTAAAAAAAGAGTGTTTGGAAAAGCAAATCATACTTGAAGGAATTGATCCCCTGGAATTTTACGGGATCAACAATGTAAAAATCAACCTGATCAAGACCTATTTCCCGAAAATCAGGATAACTGCCCGCGGAAACTCCCTGTATCTGCAGGGAGAAGAGAAAGAGCTGAGGCTCTTCGAAAAGAAACTCAGCTTCCTGCTGGACCATTATTACCAGTTTAACATCCTCTCGGAGGAAATTATCGGGCAGATCCTGATCAATGAGTATGCCGGCGGAAACGAAAACTGGGAAGATGAATCTGATATTCTGGCTTACAGCATCAGCGGCAAGCCTGTCAGGGCAAGGACTCCGAATCAGCGGGTGCTTGTGGAAAAAAGCAGGGAAAGCGATCTGGTTTTTGCAATCGGACCTGCCGGAACCGGGAAAACCTACACTGCGATTGCGCTGGCGGTCAGGGCACTTAAGAACAGGGAAATTAAAAGAATTATTCTCAGCAGACCTGCAGTGGAGGCAGGCGAAAGGCTGGGATTTCTTCCGGGTGACCTGAAAGAAAAGATAGATCCTTATCTGCAACCACTTTATGATGCCCTTCTGGATATGATCCCGGCAAAAAAACTGGAAGAATTTCTGAAAGAAGGAACCATTCAGATTGCTCCACTGGCATTTATGCGCGGGAGGACCCTGAGCAACGCTTTTGTGATCCTTGATGAAGCCCAGAATACCACCATCAACCAGTTGAAGATGTTTCTGACGCGAATGGGGTTGAATGCGAAATTTGTCGTTACCGGCGATATTACCCAGATCGACCTCCCCGACCGGAATCAGTCAGGCTTGCTTCAGGCCATGAAAATCCTGAAGGATATTGAGGGGATTTCCGTGGTCCTTTTTGACAAAAAAGACATTGTCAGACATAAACTGGTGAGGGACATCGTGGAAGCCTATGACGCCTGGGCCGAAGAAAAGGAAAAAAACAAGGCTGCCAGGGCGGGAGGAGAAGGAGATGCCTCAAATCTGAGATAATCTGGCATTTAAAACCGTAATAAATATTACTTTTGAAAAAAAGCCGTATGAGTTTTGCCTTAACAAAGACAGCGTTTCAATTTCCCGGACAAAAAAGCCTGTATCACGGGAAAGTACGCGATGTGTACCACATCGGCGATGAGTTGCTGATCATGGTTGCATCCGACCGGATTTCGGCCTTTGACGTAGTCCTTCCAAAGGGAATCCCCTTTAAGGGACAGGTGCTCAACCAGATAGCATCACGCTTCCTGGATGCCACAGCCGACATAGTTCCCAACTGGAAAATTGCTTCTCCTGATCCCAATGTAACCATCGGTCATCTCTGTGAACCCTACAAGGTTGAAATGGTCATCAGGGGGTACCTCACCGGCCATGCCTGGAGGATGTATAAAGCAGGCAAAAGGGAATTATGCGGTGTTCCCATGCCAGAAGGTATGGTGGAAAACCAGAAATTCCCGGAACCCCTCATTACTCCGACCACCAAGGCTGAAGAAGGCCACGACGAGGACATCTCACGGGAGGAGATTATTTCCTCCGGGCTGGTGAGCCGTGAAGAGTATGAAAAACTGGAATCTTACACCCGCCGGTTGTTTCAACGGGGAACGGAAATGGCAGCCGGCAAAGGCCTGATTCTGGTTGACACCAAATATGAATTTGGAAAGAAAGATGAAACCATTTACCTGATCGATGAGATCCACACCCCTGACTCCTCGCGCTATTTTTACGCCGAAGGATACAGGGAGCGGCTTGAAAAGGGCGAACCTCAGAAGCAGTTGTCGAAGGAATTCGTCCGGCAGTGGCTTATCGAAAACGGATTTCAGGGAAGGGAAGGAGAGTTGGTTCCCCTTATGACCGATGGGTATGTCCTTTCCGTATCGGAGCGGTATATCGAACTTTACGAAAAAATTACCGGCGAGCGGTTTGTAAGATCCGACGTCAGCGAAATCACCGGACGCATTGAGCGGAACATCCTTGATTTTCTCAGCAACCGGAACCTTCGGCGCGGCTGACCGCCGCCATCCGGCGCGATACATTTCCGGTAACAAAGAAACAACCTTGGCAGGTTAAAGAAGGCACTCCATGAAGCGATGAATTAACCCAAAAAAACTGACTAAAACAGATAGTATGAAAACACCAACCATCGGATTTATCGGCGGCGGCAGAATAACCAGAATCCTGCTTCAGGCATTCGCCAACAAAAAAATCAATCTGATACAGGCCTCTGTATATGACTCGAACCCCGAAACGACCAGGAAACTCAAAAAGCAGTTCCCCGATATCCATATCAGGACGCTCGAAAAGGTAGCCCGGCAGGAGATTGTCATCCTTGCGCTTCATCCCCCTGAGATCTTGGAGACACTGGAAAAAATTGCGCCGGTAGTGACCTCTAAAACCATATTTGCTTCCCTGGCGCCGAAAATTACAAGCAAGCAGATCGCATCCAAATTACCGCAGGTTACCAAACTGGTCAGACTGATACCGCTGGCCTCATCCATAATCAACGAAGGATACAATCCGATCTGGTTTGCTCCTACCTTCCCTTCCGACGAGAAAGAGATTGTCTTTCAAATGCTTGACTTCTTAGGGACCACTCTCGAAGTCGATGAGAAAAAGCTGGAGGCCTATGCCGTGATTTCTGCCATGGCACCCACCTATTTCTGGTTTCAGTGGAAAAAACTGGTTGAACTGGGAGAAGAATTCGGACTGGAACACAACGAAGCAAAAGAAGCGTTGCTGCAATCGTTGTATGGTGCCCTTGAAACCCTTTTCACATCGGGATTGCCAAAAGAGGAGGTACTTGACCTCATCCCGGTTAAACCGATTGGTGACTACGAAAAGGAAATTGAAGCCATTTACGACAAACAGCTAAAATCGTTGTACGGGAAACTGACTTCCTGACAATCAGGAAACAATTTCCACTGTAGCGCCTTTTCGGTAACTTTCCAGGCAAGCTTCGAGAATCCCGATCACCCTGGCTGACTCTTCAGGCTTAACAGCCAAAGGTTTACCCATCCTTACCGATTCGTATAATGCGGTGTAAAAAGCAGGATAATTTCCGGGGACCGAAGAAACCCTTCCTCTGATTTCTATTCCGTTAACCTGTACATTCAATATTCCCCTGGAGGAGAGAGGTTCAAGACCCCATTGGGGTCCTTCCGGAAGCACTCCTCTTTTCAGCAATTCCTCCTGCGGATCGATGCCCTGTTTCAGAAACGATCCGTTCAATCCGTGAAGAATATACCGGGGCCCTTCCTCCTTAACCAGGTACGAACATTTCAACAGCGCATTGAAATCCCTGTAATGGAGCCTGAGGTCGTAGTAATCGAACACCACACTCCCGGGTCTGACCTTCTGAAGTTGCGCTGTAACTGCCACGGGCATTCCAAAGAGATGCAGTGCCTGGTCCACCATATGTGATCCCAGGTTATACAATACTCCCGCATATTCATCTCCTTCCTCTTTCCATGTGGAAGGAGCCACTGTCTGCCGGTAACGGTCAAAATGGGATTCAAATTCGGCAAGTTTTCCCAGAAGCCCCGATTCTATCACTTTCCTGACGGTGAGGAAGTCGCTGTCCCACCTCCTGTTCTGGAAAACCGTCAGAAGCTTACCCTGCTTTTGTGCCAGCGCAATCAGCTCCTCTGCTTCCTGTCTTCTCAGTGTGAATGGCTTTTCAACCACTACATGCTTGCCTGCCAGAAGCGCCTGCCGGGCCATGCTGAAATGAAAGACATCGGGGGTATTGACGATGACCAGCTCGATTTCCCTGTCTGCAAGAAGCTGGTCAAAATCCCTGACAATGCGGGCATCAGGAAAAAGATTCCCGGAGAGGTCCTTGCTCCGCTCAACGATTGTGCTGACCCTGAAGCAGGGGTTCACCCTCAGACAGGGACCGTGAAAGACCTGTCCGGACATTCCAAAAGAGGCGATGCCTGTTATAACCGGATTTACCATTTCAATGATTCTCTGATTAAAATTTAAAAGTAACAAAAAGGGATCATGTTAAAAAAGATTGTTGTAAAACATTTCAGAAAGCGCTATTTTGTAAGATTGAGATGCTGAAAACCGAACTTTTGATGTTATTTTCGTTAAGCCCATTTAAACGGTAAAAAACAGACAGATCCATGAAAGAATTTATCAGAAACTACCTGAAGTATGTCAAAGCCTCCAACCTCGAAACGGGTGACTTTGCGGGTCCGGTTGTGACCATTTCGAGGCAGACAGGTTGCTCTGCCAGGAGAATTGCCATTAAACTTTCCAAGATACTAACCGGTTACAGTTATATGTCGGATACCAAAACTGATGCGGAGTGGCTTTGGGCCGACAAAGATACTTTCCGGCAGACCATCAGGGATGTGCAGGAAGAACTGACAAGCAGAAATATTGACAATCCGGAGATGCTGGAACGCGTTCAGATTATTTCAAAGGCTTTTTCAAAAGAGAGGTTCGAGGGAGAACCGGACGAAGACGCATTGACCATTCTCAAGGATGTAATCCTGAAGCTGGCCATACAGGGACGCTACATCATCCTGGGCAGGGGAGCCACCACCCTGTTGGCGGATCTCCCCAACCGGCTGAGCGTCCGTCTGGAAGCTCCGCTTGAATGGAGAATTAACCGCGTAGCCCAGATGAAAAACCTGAGCAGGCAGGAGGCAGAGGAATATGTACTGAAATCAGATGAAAAGAGAAGCCGCTTCACCGAATCAGTCATCGGCCGGAAATATGAAAATTCCGATTTCGATCTGATCTTCAACTATGCCAGTCTTTCCGATGATCAGATTGTCGAAGTAATGGTCAACATATTGAAAAGCAAGAAGATCATCTCATTCGGAGATGAATATTATTAAAAAAAAGAGGCTTCCGCCTCTTTTTTTTAATATTTAAACACTTTTTTTCCTGCTCTTACCTGCCTGATCTTAGGATCAAATGTCACCGGCAATCCGGTCCGGAAGGCTGCATTGGCCATGATACAGGCCACCGCATGGTTATATCCTGCCTCAACCGGGGCATTGGTCTGTTTGCGTGATAAAACACAATCCATCCAGTTGCGCATATGGGCAGAAGTCTGGCTGTCGCCGCTGGTATTGGCAGCAGTCTCCACATATACTTTTGGAAGCTCATACTCTTCCAGCAGGTTGGCTTTAAGATTCATGGCAGAAGCTTCCCTTTCCCGCAAACCTCCCTCTGGAGTTACTTTGTTTGAATCCAGGTTAAGCATCCCTCCGTTGGAATAGTAAAGTTCCTTGGTGCCACCGGCTCCGTTGCTGAACCTTGAAGAATAGACTACCTGAAACCCTTTAGATTTATCATCCAACGGCCCGTAGTCGAATACAGAAGTCAGAGTGTCGGCATTGGTCCGTCCATCCCTCCACTGGTAAATGCCACCGTTGGAGACCACACTCCGCGGGTAATCCAAACCGGTGAACCAGTGAACCGTGTCAATCTGGTGGCACATCCACTGCCCGGGAATCCCCGAGGAATAAGGCCAGAACAACCGGTATTCAAGGTATTTACGAGGATCCCATGCTGCTTTGGGGCGGTTCATCTGGTACCTCACCCAGTCGGTATCGCTCTGTTTTATTGAGGCGCAGAGATCCGGGCGGCGCCAGCGACCCGGCTGGTTCACATTCCAGGTCATCTCCACCATGACAATATCACCAAACTTTCCCGATTTGATATACTCATTGGCAGCATGGTAATTGGGAGCACTCCTGCGCTGAGATCCGATCTGGACAATAGATTTGGAGGCATGCACAGCTTTCAGTGCCACATTCGCATCATCCATGGTTTCTGCAAACGGCTTTTCACAATAGACATCCTTGCCTGCCTTCACCGCTTCCGCCAGATGAAGGGCATGCTGAAAATCAGCGGTACTGATGATGACTGCATCGATATCATTCCGCTCATAAAGCTCATCATTATTCCTGCATATGGCCACATCCCATCCGGAACCATTCTTAATGAAGGCACTTCCCTCCTCCCGACGCCGGTTCCAGATGTCGGATAAAGCTACCATTTCAAAATTCAGCTGTTTGGCATGGTCCATAAAACTCGGGAACAGCGCCCCCCTGAACCTGTCAGAGAAACCGGCTATGCCAACCCTGACCTTGCCGTTGGCACCCATAATATTTCCATAGCTTTTGGCACTCATTCCCGGAGCCACTCCTCCCCATACACTACTTCCCACGGCTATGCCTGCGGAACCCAGTGCGGCCTTTTTAATAAATGTTCTGCGTGATTCTTCCATGTTATACAGGTTTTAATTTTTGGTTTATATTTTTTCAGCTTTATTTCAGTTCCCGGATCTTTATATTCCTGAACATCACTTCATCGCCATGCTCCTGCAGCAGAACCGGAGCCTCGGAAGCCATGCCGAAATTTTCAAAATCAGCAAATTTGCTCCGGGCTACCAACACCTTGTAGATGTTGTTACCCCTCACATATTCCAGTATTTTTCTCCCGTTGAGCCAATGCTCGACCCTGTTGTCTGGATACAATATCACAGCTGCACGGTTCCATTCACCAGCTTTGTTGACGAAGCGGGGTTCCTTTACAGGCGGAATCAGGTCGTAAAGCGAACCCAGTGTCCTGTTTCCAACAGCACCCATCGCCCCATCGGGATGTTCTGTATCGTCAAGAATCTGATACTCAAGCCCAATTGACGGACCATTGTTCCCTGTACAATATTTGACACCACTGTTGGCTCCTTTTTTCATATTGAAATCAAACCTCAATTCAAAAGCCCCGAATTTTTCCGTGGTCACGATATCTCCTCCGGGCTTTACCCCATCCTTTGATGAAAGGACGATCAGATTCCCGTCATTCACGATCCACCCTGATGAAGGGAAACCTTCTGCATTTGCGCTTTTCCATCCTTTCGTGGTTTGGCCGTCAAAAAGAAGCCTGAAACCCTGTTTCTTCTCAGCGTCACTCAGGGAATTGGGAATCAGGTTAACCACATAAATGTCGTCAAACGGAGAGGGCTCCAAACTGCCGGTCTGGATCCGGATATTTTTCCATCTGATTTTCGATCCTTCCTTCTCTTTGGAATTAATCGAATGAACCTGCAAGGCGATGAAACCCTCTTTTGTCATGTCATCGATGAGCCATGCCGTGGGAACACCGTTTACCCAGATCCGGATTGAGTTTCCGATACACTCCAACCGGTAGTGGTTCCATTCACTTTGTATGAAAGCTGTTTTCGCAGCGGGATTTAAATCCAGGGTGTACAACCAGCCACGCCGGGCTTCATCATAGATGCCCCCTGACCATGCCCTTGACGACGGATCTACTTCACACTGGTAGCCGTGAACCCTGCCATTCATCACTTCAGGCTTACTCTCACTCCTGAACTGAATGCCTGAATTCATGTCCGACTCAGTCAGTAAATCGAGTTCGAGAATGAAATCCCCGTAACTTTTTTCGGTCACCAGGAAAGAATTGGGCGTGTTCATCACCGTGGTTCCCACAATCTCACCATTCACCACCTCATATTTTGCCTTCCCGTTAAGCTGTTTCCAGCCAGTTAAATCATTCCCGTTGAAAAGATTCTCCCACTCTTTGACGGAGGATGCCCCCGATGAAAATGAAATTGATGCGGCAAACAGAAATATTAGAATTCGCTTCATAATTGAAAAGGTTAATTTAATTGTTTCCGTGTACGATAACGACACCAGCAAATTTAAATAAAATAAGTTCCGGATGTAACGAAAAAGAAATAATTGTAGTTGTTACTTTCTGACTTCAAATTTGTTCTTCCCGGAGCCCACAGATTCGATTACTGCATAATTCCCCTGAACGGTAAAAGGGACGGCCAAACCATTGATCAGAACCTTCTGTTTTTTATTGAGAAGGGGCAGATATACCTGTGCAATTGAATTAGCCGGTACGGCAAGTTCCATGTCAAACGAAACGCCAGGTTTATTTTTAAACGCCATCCGTACTTCTCCGCGGGGAACAGGATGTTTGATCTCTGCCCATTCCAGGGTGGAAGGTTGTGGCTTAATCCTGATCCGGCTGAATCCGGGTTCCAGCGGTTCAATCCCCATCAGCTTCCGGGGAATCAGATTTGCCGGGACTGCTCCCCAGGCATGGTTCCAGTCCTGGTTCGGTTTGTATTTGTTGTCCCAGGCTTCCAGGGTGATGGTTGACCCGACCCTGATCATGTTGTACCAGCTCCTTTCAGCGGTGGATGCAAGCAGCTGAAGACCATAATCGCCATCATTCCCGTCATAGATGGCATCCATTAGGAACTGCGAACCGTAGACACTGCAGGCCATACCCCTGGTGCGGATAAAAGCGGTAACCGTCTTCACATACCGGTCAGGAACCAGCCCAAAGGCCAGCGGAAACATATTCGCATGCAACGATGCATGGTCAGTTCCCCAACCATCCACATAAATTCCTCTTTTCCTGTCAAGCAGTTTTTCATTGAAAGCCTTTTTCAACCTGACAGCCTTTTCTTCAAACATGAGCACGTCTTCCCTGTGGCCGGTGACTTCAGCAATCCTCCCCATCAGCACCAGCGCCCGGTAATGATACGCATTCACCACTGTGTTGATGTCCTGGAAGACAAAACCATCAGTCTCCCCCTCCTCATTTTTTCCAAGCCCAAGAATACCCTTCTGTGGCCAGTCCACAATATCCTTTAACGTTCCGTTAAAATGGATGGACTGAAGGACTCCGGAAGTAACCTTTCCGGTACGGGTACTGATAAAACCCATGTCATCGGCAAGAGGCAGCAAAGCCTTTGCTTTCAGGTCGGTGTAATACTTTTTGAGAAGGTCACTGTTACCGGTATACATATAATCGTCCCAGGCCATCAGCACAGTCTGCAAGATCCATTCCGTCGGCCATGTAGGTTTAAAGATCAGGTATTCCAGTGTGTGGCGGGCTAAGCTGTATTCACGGGCCACCCCGTAATGGCCCAGCTGATTAATCAGGGCATCTGCCTCATAAGGTATTCTTTCACGATCGCCATCCACATAAATCCCCGCAAAAGAGGTTGCCTTGATCGAATATTTGCACAGATCCCAAACCCGGTTAAGTACCGTGTCAGAACTGGCAAAACCGGATTCCTCTTCGTCAAAAGGATAGAAGACCGTTTCGCGGATGGCCATTTCCCGCGATATCTTCCCGGAATAGTTATCTATCTCACAGTACCGGAAGGGTGTAACCTCCCCGGTGTACACCGGCATCAGCACTGCCTGAGACCCCGTATTCCTTTTGTCAGGTGCGATCAATACCGTATAAGTATGCCATCCCTTTTTCAGAACCAGGGAATAATGGGAGTAGCGGATCGTCCCACCCGGTTTGCGGTCAATCCGACCGTCTTTCATTGCTTCACCCAAATGAATGTGCACACTGTCACCAGACTGTTTCGCATGGAGAACCAGCCTCATGCGGCCAAAGGCTGCTTTTCCGAAATCCACAAAGTACCCTCCACCGTGCATTGGCCTCACTTCCACGGGATATTCATCCTGTTTCTGCAGTGGATACGTGGTCGTTTTATAATCCTCCAGCTTGCCGGCCATTAAAAAACTTACGGCTTCCGAAAACGGGGACTCCTTACCCTTGTCACTCCATGTCTTCACTCTCCAGAAATAGACTTTACCTGCTTCCAGCGGTTTACCCCCGTACACCACATTGAGCGACTGGCTGCTTTCCGTCTTTCCGCTGTCCCACATATCGCCCGACCCGTTCCTGATATTCTCTGCCGCGGAGGCAACCAGAATCCGGTAAGCCGCTTGTCTCACACTATTCTCCCCCGAATTGACAACCCACCCGAAAAAGGGTTGTGTCTGGCCAATCGTTGCAAACTGGAAACTTTCCCTTCTGTGAACTGCCGCATCAAGTGAAATCACAGCCGGATACCCATTCAGAAATACTTGTCCGGGATGCGAGAGAAAATTGACGGTCAACCCGGATGGAGGAACGCCGGCTGAAGCGGAGAACAGCCAGCTTTGTGCAAGAAACGTGAGGCAAAATAAGACGATTTTCTTCATAATTTTTTTTCCAATATAGTTTTAAAATAGCGCACATCCAAAATCCGGAACACCGGGTAAAAAAGCACGCGCAGGAGAATTTTCCTATTGAAGGGGCATCTCTTTGTGCATTATCAGTTTCACCGGGCCGGCAAGACCGGATTTACGAAGCAGGATTTCCTTGCCGGGCAATTCAAATTTTTTCACATTTGTACGGGTAACTCTTTCTTCTTCTGACAGATAACTATCCCCGATCAACCGGTTAACCCAGGAGTTGACCACGGTTACTTCGAGGGTATTGCTGCCGGGTTTAACCAATCGGGTGATGTCGGTCACAAAGGGCGGTATCCAGAGAATTACCTCCTCGCTTCCATTAATGCGCACGGAGGCAATTTCCTGTACATTTCCAAGGTCCAGCATAATTTGATGACCCGGAATCTCCTCTTTTGCCAGAGAGAATTGGGTGGTATAGAATGCCCTTCCGGCGTAATATTTTATCCGTTCGTCTGCTGAAGTGTCCCAGAATATGAGACTGTCGGCAGTTACTACCTCATGAGGTCCCCACTTCTCTTCGAACCGGAGCATCCATGGTGAGGTTACATTTTTTTCCGACCATGGGAAGGCCGCATCAAATTCCGAAACAGTCTGATCAGACCATGTGATGCTGTATTTTCCGGGGATTTGCACCACAACCTTCTTGTCGCTAGGGGTGCCTGAAAAACTGATTGCAGGCATCCTTCCCGGAAGGATTTTACCGTCCGGGAACAGGAGTGAGTCATTCCTTTCAACCCGTACAATATGTTTTTCCGGTTTTCTCTCCCTGAAGACCACAAAGCGCGAGCCTTCGGGCGGGAGATGGAGTAAAACTTCGGTTAGGCCGTTTTCCTCCCTGTATACCAAACTCTTCTCTGCTTTCCCTGTAACAGGATTCCACAATTCCGGAACCTTGCCGGTAACCCTGAACTTTGCGGTCACTTCTTCAAACCGGTCAGGGGGATCAGGGAGGTACCGGTACTTTGTATCGTTGATTCCGTGGCGTGCCAGACGGTTGACCACAAAATAGATCTCCTCCGAAGGAGTGGAACGGTGGATATACTCAAGGTGGGTGTCTTCGTAAGGTGAAGACCACAAAAAATCGGGTTTTATTTCCAGAAGGCCGAGGATTTCATCAGGTTTTATGCCTGAAAACACCCGTCCTTTGCCAACTTTCCGGTCAATGGGAGCTACAGTTTCAGGCCCCCACAACCGTTGAGCAATTTTCTGAACCTCCCTGTCACTTTCAGGGTAATCGGTCAGCCCGGTTGCTTTTTCAGGCCGTGGCCCCGCGAGAATCAATCCCTGGTTGACAAGTTTTTCCAGTTTCCGGAGCAGGGGAAGCCTTATTGAGGTTTCGCCGGGTAACACCAGAATGGAATACGTCATTCCATCGGGAAGGACGATTTTGCCGTTCCGGACCGAGACCCTGTCCATCAGCACGTCGTAACTGCATTTGTCCCAGTCGTAACCCATACCAGGGTCCTCCGCTTCCTCTTTCAGGAAGATAAAATTCGGGACGTCATCTCCGTAATAATAGAGGACATCTGCTGTAAACAAACCTTGCGAAAGCATAAATGATACGCGGTTCATGTAACGGATGAAAGCTTCGGATTCCTTCCACCATGTGGTGTGGCGGTTAAGGTGTGTTCCTGCAAAATATTCATTTCCGGGACGCCCGTATTCGTCCGGCGACGCGGTATAGGTATGCCAGACGATACGGTTTACCCCGGAGCAGAAAATCCGGTCGATTACGTTTTTGCAATCCTTCGGAGGTCTCTCCCACTGCGGACCTATGCTCGTCGGACCCTCCGCCATCACAAACTGTTTTCCGTAAAGGTGGGCCACACTGGCGCTCTGTTTCACGATCAGACGCTGGTCATCCGCCACCCGGTGGGTATTTGACCTGACCCAGAATTCACCCATCGGCACATCGTTGTTTCCCATGGTTCTGACGGCATCGATCGGGGCCGAATGGGGACCTCCCGACTCAGGGTGGGTGTAAACTCCGTAGTCATGGGCAAGTTGGGTGAACGTACCGTAGAAATCTTCAGCCACCAGATCGGCAACGGTCAACCTGAAATCCCGCAGAAAACGGTTTGATAATTCCCGGGTGCCGACAATTCTACCGGTGAGAACCGGCAAGTAAGGTGCCGGATCATAACCCCTCCGCGATCTGAACTCTTCCATATAATCATCAGTCCAGTTGGCAACCCCCATCTCCCAGCTGTCGGTGTGAATAAACTTAAGGGAACTTCCGGCTGATTTTGCATTTTCGATGAGTTTGGAAATTACGTCCCTGTCGTACCGGAGCAATGCCTCCCGGTTGAGATGGTCCATGGAGAGTCCGTCCCATCCGTCACTGGATGTGGAGACTTTCACACCGGTGCAGGTCATTCCGTAGCGGATGAGTGTCCACTCCCCTTCGGGAATATCCCAGGTCAGCACACCCTCCTGCACATAAGGGGTGACGTCCAGCACATCCTCTTTCCGGAGGCCGTTTCCGGGACCGGGGAAATCTTCTCTGAGCTTGTACAGCGGATATATCCCTGCCCACCCGATGCGTGTTTCCAGAGTTTTAATCCGCAGGTCCCTGATTCCTGCGGTGTCGCCTTCCATGTCAGGAAGATTGCGCACAGCCTGCACCAGAATATCCTGGTACAACAACTTCCGGGGGGGTGAGGGCAATTCCAGGGATACTTTTGCCGGGCCTGCAAGCGTGGTGTCACTCCAGGTAACTTTCTTCATGGCATATTCTGGGGTTACCGAAGGTCCTCCCGGATTCCATCCGCTCTGGACGTTGATGGAAAGCACGAGTCCCAGGCGGTCAGCTTCACTGACGGCAAAACGGAAAAGTTCCAGCCATTCCTCACTCAGGAAAGGAGGTCCTGCTTCCGTTTTGGATGCCACAGTATAACTGGAAGAACCGGCGTCAAAAATAATAGCTCCTCCATACCCGTTGGCCTTCATCGCCTCAAGGTCTTTGGTGATGCAATCCTTGGTAATGTTGCTGTTCAGCCACCACCAGAAAGCCCTGACCCTGGCATAACCGGGGGGATTTACGAAATCACTTTCCAGATCTGCGGAAGGGAGGGCCCGGGTGATGCCGTTGTCGTACTTAACCTGTGGATGGTCCGCACACCCCATCACGATTAATAACAAGACGGCCACAAAAAGAAGCGCTGATTTTCCTGGCATAGTGAGAAATATTGGTAGATAAATAACACCAGACATCCAGTGATTCTTAACAGATCCTCACCACATTAATCCCCAATAACCTGCCGATTTTGTCCAAAACACCGCCTTGGTGTCCTGTCCCAATGGCACAATGATGGGCAGGCCCCTGTTTCGACCATTTGTCCATAAATTCCTTCACTCCTATTGAAAATTTATACCGGCTGTTGGTATTCCCAATCTCCATCACCGGTCCTGCCACTGATTCTCCTTCAGCTACCAGCAAAAAGATTCCGTCATTGCCCTCCACCACTGACAACAACGTTACCGGTCCGTTTTTCACACTCATCTGGATGGAGAGTCCTTTACCGGGTTTCCCGTGATAAACCGGCAGCGGAACCAGTTTAACCTTCCCTTCGGCAATGGCGAAATGGGCCGGCCCGTCATGCCCCAGCATCACCACTTCGTCCACAAAATCCATCAGGTAAAATTCTGAAAAAGACCCCCCTGCACCCAGTTCCGCCATGATTTTCATGGCATGGGCGTTTTTAACCTCACACTCCCCGGCCACCGGAATATTCCGGCCGGTAAGCAACGTATTCCCGGCAATTACTGAAGTGACAATATTTTCATACTCATTTCCGGATTCCCCTTCATAATAATAGGCCAGCGAATTAAGCCCCCTCCGTTCCACCATCCGGTCCAAAGCCGCCGAGGTTCGTGCCGCCCTGTCAATCTCTGAAGGTTCACATTCCGCCGAGACTTCAAAAATCCTGTGAAATTCTTTTGTTTTTTCCGATACCTCACTGGGGGAAAGCCCGTCACGGAACTTTTTCAACTCACACATCTCGACCATCTCGAAATGGGTTCCGAAAACGGCGGCATGACGGGTCAGGTCGCTGTACACATCCAGCATTCCTCCGTAATAATGGCCCAGGATCCCCATCCTGTGCCTGCTGAGCGCTGAAACCACACTCCCTGCTTTACACCATGCTTCAATTTCTTCCCAGGCTCCGGGATCATCAAG
>CAYYJE010000008.1:42781-47484 GCA_964472165.1 uncultured Prolixibacteraceae bacterium
GCGGGTACCATTTCAGATGGGAAAACGGACGGATCCTCAACGAGTACCAGCTGGTATACATCACGGAAGGAGAAGGAATTTATGAAACGCGCCAGGAGAAAATGACAGTCAAACCGGGAACAGTGATGCTTCTGCACCCGGGAGAGTGGCACCGGTATAAACCTAAACCCAACAAGGGATGGGTGGAGATGTACATCGGCATCAACGGTGAAATCATCCAGCGGATGATGTCCGATCCGATGCTCACCAAATTTCCTGCGGTTTGCTGTGGGTTGAAAGAGAAGGTTCAGCAATCCTATCACCGGATTTTCAGTCTGGTCCAGGATGAAAAACCCGGATTCCAGCTGCTGGCATCCGGTGAAGTGGTCAAACTGATCTCTATGATGCTGACTCACCTGAAATATATGAATGTGGAAGGGAAACCCGCGACTGAGTTCATCGAGAATTCGAAATTTCTTATCCGGCAGAATTTTGACCAGAAGATTGATTTTCAGAACATCGCTAAATCCATGAATATCGGATATTCTAATTTCCGGAAGTTGTTTAAAAAATATACCGGAATCTCACCCAGCCATTACCATCTGAATTTGCGGCTGATCAAGGCCAAGGAACTGCTGATCCACTCCGACAAAACCATGAAGGAGATAGCCTGGGAAACCGGTTTTTCATCGGAGAGTTATTTTAGCCGCATTTTCAAGGAAAAAATGGGCCAGTCACCATCCGCCCTTCGTAAATAATGAATTAAACGAAATAAAGGTTGACGGACCTCAATTCACCGCATACACCTGATCCATGAATATTGTCGTACTTATTTTAGGAATCTATTTTGCCTTGATGGTTGCCATCGGGGTTTACTCAGGGTTAACCATCAGAAATGCACAGGATTACTATATTTCCGGGAAGAAGGGAAACTGGTGGCAGATTTCAGGGAGTCTGTTCGCCACCATTATCGGAGGTTCAGCCATTATGGGAACCATTGAGCTGAGCCAAAAAACGGGATGGGCGGCGGTTTGGTTCCTCGGCAGTGCATCGGCTGGACTTTTCGTCCTGGCGCTCATCTCGGAAAGAGTGAGCAGGCTGGGGCACTACACGCTTCCTGAAATGTTGCGGCGGTTTTACGGAGCTAAAGCGGAAAGAACGGCCACCCTGCTGATCCCGGTGGCATGGCTGGGCATTGTAGCCGTTCAGATAATTGCAGGAGCCAAAATACTCAGTTCCCTCGGCTTGATGACCTATTCCACGGGCGCACTCCTTTGTGGATCGGTTTTTATCTTTTATACACTTGTCGGGGGACAGAAAAGCATCCTCAAGACCGATTTCCTGCAGGCTTTGATTATCATAGGAGGATTGACCACCCTGTTTATCCTCAAATTAAATTACTTGGATCCGGGCAGCATACCTCCCCTTCGTCCGGAAGCCCTCTTCCATGAAGAATTTACAGGAGTTGACCTTTTCTTTTTGCTGGTAACCTATTCTGTCACCTTCGTGGTGGGTCCCGATATCTATTCCCGGATTTTCTGCGCGAAAGACGAAAAAACTGCCAGAAAAAGTGTGCTTCTTGTGGCTTCACTCATCATTCCCGTTGCCCTGCTTCTGACATTTCTGGGAGTAACTGCCGGGGATGGAGAGGTGGTTTCTCAGGGCCAAAATCTGATTTTACCCGGAACAGCATTTTTACCCCCCTGGGCTCTTGGTTTGCTTGCTGCAGCTTTGCTTTCTGCCGTGATGTCGTCGGCCGACACCACCCTGCTGACTTCCGCCATGATTCTCTCGGAACTGGTAACCGGCAATCTGGAAAAAAAACAGGCATTCATGATCACCAGAATATTCATAGTGGTCCTGGGACTCATCTCGATGTTCATCGCGCTGAAAGTGACCTCCATCCTGAATGCGCTGCTGATTTCGCTTTCCTTTTTCTCCGGGGCTTTCATCCTGCCGGTAATTGCAGGAATTGCAGGTTGGAAAGTAAATGAAAAGTGGGCCTTCGCTGCAATGATCACCGGCGGGTTCACCGCACTCGCCGGAAAGATCATCGACGTAAACCTGGAAGGAAACCTGGGAAACCTGATAATTCTGCTGGCCTTTATCCTTAATGGGGTCATTTTAAAGTTTCCCCTCCAGAAAGATGAGGACCGTTGACCTCCCAAAAAATCTCCGGTTTGGAATATTTTTAATTTAACATTTGAATAATTAATAATCGACCGATAATAATTACTTTTACATTCCAATTGAAAATCTTCTGTAAGACCATGAAAGTCACCACCAATAAGATCATTTCAATTATTGCACACGACCTGAAGGATCCGCTGACCTCCATCACAGGGATTGCCGACATTTTAATGAACAACTGGGATGATTTCACTGCCGAAGAGAAGCTGGATATCCTGCAGGACATCAGGGATACTTCGGACACCACCCTGAGGTTGCTTTCGGATTTGCTTGACTGGAGTAAAAAGGTCAACGACATTTCTGAACCGGAAAACAGGATTTTTGATGCCGGGAAGGAGGTTGTGACCATTCTGGAATCCGGCATCCGGAAAGCCAAATGGAAAAACATGGAGATCGACAACCAGGTTCCTTCCGGAATCAAACTGAAAGCCGACGTCAACATGTTTGCTGCGGTATTCCGTAACCTGCTGGCCAATGCAATAAAATCGTGCACCAGGGGAGGCAGGATAGTTATTTCGGCGGATTGCACCGGCAATTTCTGTAAATTCTGCATTGCCGACAATGGGGTTGGGATGACGAAAAACCAAATCAATGCCCTTTTCGCACAAAAAAGTTCCGGTGACCGCAAATCACTCCCCTCAAATTACGGAAACGGATTCGGACTTATCCTTTGCAAAGATTTTGTGGAGATTCAGGGTGGAGAATTATGGGCTGAGAGTGAAGAAGGGAAAGGTACCAGGGTGTTTTTCACTTTCCCGGGTGTTTTTTAACTGGTTACACACTCGCGGTATTATTTTCTTCCCTGGCTTCCTAACAATAGATCATCTTCGCGGACATCCCCCCATCGACAGTGAAGTTCTGCCCCGTGACAAAGCTGTTGACCGGATCCGCAAGGAAAAGAACCAGGCTGGCAATATCCTCACCCTTTCCAACCCTTCCTGCCGGATGCTGCGCATGATCCTCCCCGCGCAGAAATTCCTGCCGGGAAGCGGAGGTTTTGCGAACAGCAGAGACATCTATCCAGCCGGGGCTGATACAATTTACCCTGACAGCAGGGCCCATACTCACCGACAAAGCGTGCGTCAGCGCAAAAATCCCTCCTTTTGAGGCAGAATATGCCTCTGTATGGGCTTCCGACTGAAAAGCCCTCGTTGAACACAGGTTGATGACCGAGCCCCGGTTCCTTTTGAGCTCCGCCGCACAATATCTGACACACAAAAAACTGCCAGTCAGGTTGACATCAATCACCCTGCGCCATTCTGAAGGCTCCAGTTCTTCCGGTGGTTTGTTGGCGTGGATTGCAGCATTGTTCACCAGCACATCAATCCTGCCGAATCGTGTAATCGTGGCATCCACGGCCTTTTGAACGGCATCTTCAGCCGACACATCACAGGCGACAGCCAGGAAGAAGGGATCACCGGCCCATTTATCCGACTCCTCAGAAAGGGCTTCTTCATCCACATCCCATACCGCCACCTGATAGCCTGAAGCTTTCATCATTTCTGCGGTTACCCTGCCAATACCCTGCGCACCTCCGGTGATTACCACCGTTCTTTTCTCTTCCATCTTACCAGGATTATGGAAAGACTTTAAACCACCTCGTGAAATTTCCGGGGAACCGGCAACTCAAATCGCATCTCCCTGCCGGAAACCGGATGACGGAAAACCAGGATATACGAATGAAGTCCAAGCCGGCCCAGCGGATTGGTGGCTGCTCCATACTTTTTGTCCCCGGCGACAGGGTGTCCGATATCCCCGAGGTGTACCCTGATCTGGTTTTTCCGGCCGGTACGCAGTGTAAGCTTCAAAAGGGAATATCCCGGTACGCGTTTCAGGGTTTCGTAATTGGTAACCGACCAGCGGCCATCCCCCTCCTCCTTCGAGGAGTATACCACCCTTGAACTGCTCTCCTTCAGGTATGAGGAAATCTCCCCCGTGGGAGGTTCCACAATCCCTTCTGCCAAAGCCACATAACTTCTTTCCATGACAATATCGTTCCATGACTTCTGCAGAATCTTCTGCACGCGGGCACTTTTGGAAAAAATCAACAACCCCGAAGTTTCGCGGTCCAGCCTGTGTACAATGAAGATTTTACCTTCCGGATTGTTCTTCTTGACATGGTCATACAACAGCGAGTAAGCAGTGTGTTTTTCCCTGTTGGAGGTGGCTACAGACAATACACCGGCATGTTTGTCAATAACCATCAAATCGCTGTCTTCATAGAGGATCGAGATCCCATGATAGGTTTTCTGAGGTGAGATTTTGTTCCGGGAAATGGATACCACCTGCCCGGGGATGAGTGGATGATCGAACCGGGAAACAGGGTCTCCGTCTACCAGTACCTGCCGGTTCCGCAGATAGGTTTTAATATTGTCCCGGTTTTTATGGGGCATCTGTGCGATCAAAAAGAGCATCAACTCACTTGGCTCATTTACCTTATATTCCGGTTCCGATATTCTCCCCGGGTGCCGTCTGGCTTTCTTGTTCTCCATCAGAATTATTGCATTAACTTTTCAACTGCAAAGATGAGAATT
>CAYYJE010000009.1:0-30625 GCA_964472165.1 uncultured Prolixibacteraceae bacterium
TCATTTGGCCTTCGGCCGTCATTCAATTGTATTCGAATCCAACTGTAAACCCGGACACCAGGAATGACAATTGAATTACAACATTGACAACCCTGCAACCTTTGAACAACTGTTGAAGGCCGAAAGCAATTGAACCTCCCGACGCTACCGGTCGGGGTCTCTGCTTCGCTCCGACTTGAACGGCGGAGCCTTAGTACCGGTAATGTTCCGGTTTGTAGGGGCCTTCAGAAGGAACACCGATGTATTGGGCCTGCTCGTCTGTCAGGGTAGTGAGTTTGACACCAAGCTGTTCCAGGTGGAGTCGGGCAACCTCTTCATCCAGTTTTTTGGGTAAACGGTAAACGTCAACCGCAAATTTGTTTTTCCACAATTCGATTTGGGCGAGGGTCTGATTGGTGAAGGAGTTGCTCATGACAAAGGAGGGGTGGCCTGTGGCACAGCCCAGGTTTACCAGTCTTCCTTCGGCCAGCAGGAAAATGGAATGCCCGTCGGGGTAGAGGTATTGGTCTACCTGGGGTTTGATGCTGATTTTTTGGATTCCGGGCCATTTTTCGAGACGGGTAACCTGTATTTCGTTGTCGAAGTGACCGATATTGCAAACGATGGCCTGGTCTTTCATGATGGCCATGTGGTCACCGGTGATCACATCCCGGTTTCCGGTGGTGGTGACGAAGATATTCCCTTCGGGAAGGGCATCTTCCATGGTTTTTACTTCAAAGCCCTCCATTGCTGCCTGCAAGGCGCAAATGGGGTCGATTTCGGTGACGATTACTCGGGCACCATATCCGCGCATCGACCGGGCACACCCTTTGCCCACATCGCCGTATCCGGCAATTACCGCCACTTTCCCGGCGATCATCACATCGGTGGCCCGTTTAATTCCGTCGGCCAGCGATTCCCTGCAGCCATAAAGGTTGTCAAACTTCGATTTGGTGACCGAATCATTCACATTGATGGCAGGGAAAAGGAGTTTTCCTTCCTCTTTCATCTGATAGAGGCGGTGGACACCGGTGGTGGTTTCTTCCGATACCCCCCTGATGCCGGAAGCAACCTGGCTCCAGCGTGAGGGTGTGGTTTTGAGGATTTTTTTCAGGAGGAGGTTCAGCTGGATCTCATCTTCTCCTTCTCCCGAAAGATTCAGGACAGACGGATCCTTTTCTGCAAAATATCCCCGGTGCACCATCAATGTGGCGTCGCCCCCGTCGTCAACGATGAGGTGAGGTCCCCTGCCTTCTCCGAAATCAAGGGCCCTTTCGGTGCACCACCAGTATTCTTCAAGGGTTTCACCCTTCCAGGCAAAAACCGGGATTCCTGCTTCGGCAATTGCAGCCGCCGCGTGATCCTGGGTGGAGAAAATATTACAGCTTGCCCACCTGACATCGGCCCCCAGTTCCGCCAGGGTCTCAATCAGCACTGCCGTTTGAATGGTCATGTGGAGACTCCCCGTGATGCGTGCTCCCCTGAGTGGCTTTGAGTCACTGAACCTTCTCCGGATTGCCATTAATCCCGGCATCTCCTTTTCAGCAATTCCGATCTCTTTTCTTCCAAATCCTGCGAGGGATATATCGGCGACTTTGTATTCTGTGTTGACTTTTGCGGATTCTTTCATTTTGAAAATTTTGCGCAAAAATATTCAAATTTCGTCAATTCCCCAGATCTGACAGAAACTTGATGCGCATTAACCGGATATAATCCTCTGAATATTCACTTTCACCCAATTCTGCCACGGCTGCTTCCACGGAATCGTTCTCGGCTTCCCTGAAATAGTCGAAAATTTCTTCCTGCTGTTCTTCATCCAGCACTTCATCAATATAATAGTCGATATTGATTCGGGTTCCGGAATTGACGATGGCCTCAATTTCGCCGAGCAGTTCCGGAAATTCGATCCCTTTGGCATCTGCGATGTCTTCCAAAGAAATTTTACGGTCGATGCTTTGAATGATGTAAACCTTGAATTTGGATTTATTGGCCACCTGACGGACAACCAGATCCTGGGGCCGTTCGATTTCATTCTCCTCCACATATTTTTTTATCAGGGAGATAAACTCCTTGCCGTAGCGCTGGGCTTTACCCTGTCCCACGCCCTGAATCTTCTGCAGTTCATCGAGGGTGACGGGGTATTGGATGGACATATCGGCAAGGGAAGGATCCTGAAAGATGACGAAAGGGGGCAGGTTGAGTTTTTTTGCCAGGCTTTTTCGCAAATCCTTCAGCATGCTGAAGAGTTCAGGGTCGCCTCCCGACCCGCCTGCAGGTGCCCCTGTCGCGGAATCATCCTCTTCGTCTTCGTAACGGTGATTTCTGACCAGTTGAAATGGATGCGGATTTTTCAGGAAAGCATGCCCTTCGTCCGTAATTTTCAGCAAGCCGTAATTTTCAATATCCTTGGTAATCAGGCCTGCGACCATGGACTGCCGGAAAACGGCATTCCAGAAATGTTCATCGTGGTCATCGCCCGATCCGAATGATTCCAGTTCGTCGTGATGGAATGATTTTACCGCGGCTGTGATTTTGCCGACCAGGATATCGGCAATGTGTTCGGCCTTGTATTTTTCCTTTACTTCGAAAATCGCCTCCAGTGCGCGTGTCACTTCGTCGCTGGCCTCAATAATCTCCTTGGGATTCAAACAGTTGTCGCAATTTCCACAATTGTCGTTTTCATATTTCTCTCCGAAATAGTGGAGCAGGATGATGCGGCGGCAGATGGCGGTTTCAGCATAGGAGACGGTATCGAGCAGCAGTTGTCTTCCGATTTCCTGTTCGGCGACCGGTTTTCCGTGCATGAATTTGTCGAGTTTCTGGATATCCTTGTAACTGTAAAAGGTGATACATTTTCCTTCTCCGTCATCGCGGCCTGCACGGCCTGTTTCCTGGTAATAACCTTCCAGGCTTTTGGGAATGTCGTAGTGGATCACAAACCGCACATCCGGTTTGTCGATGCCCATGCCAAACGCAATAGTGGCTACCATCACATCGACTTCTTCCATCAGAAATTTGTCCTGGTTGAGTGACCGGGTGGCCGCATCCATCCCTGCGTGATAGGGCAGCACCTTGATTTCATTGATCCGGAGTGTCTCAGCCAGTTCTTCCACCTTTTTTCTGCTGAGGCAATAGATAATTCCCGATTTCCCCGCATTCTCCTTGATGAAGCGAATAATCTGATTTTCGGGTTTCACCTTAGGCCTGACCTCATAATAGAGATTGGGCCGGTTAAAGGAGGCTTTGAAAACATTCGCATCGAGCATGCCCAGGTTTTTCTGGATGTCGTGCTGAACTTTGGCAGTGGCAGTGGCGGTAAGGGCAATGATGGGGGCCACTCCGATTTCCTGGACTATCGGCCGGATACGCCGGTATTCAGGCCTGAAATCGTGCCCCCATTCAGAAATGCAGTGCGCTTCGTCGACTGCATAAAATGATATTTTTATATTTTTCAGAAACTCCACATTCTCTTCCTTGGTAAGCGACTCGGGAGCCACATACAAAAGCTTGGTCTTTCCGCTCATGACATCGTCCTTCACATCCTGGATGGCTGACTTGGAAAGAGAGGAGTTCAGAAAATGAGCCACATTGTCGTCAGTGGAAAGTCCCCTCATGGAGTCAACCTGGTTTTTCATCAGGGCTATAAGCGGAGAGATTACAATGGCTGTACCCTCTAAAATCATCGCCGGCAATTGGTAAATCAATGATTTGCCTCCTCCGGTAGGCATCAGCACAAAAGTGTTGTACCCATCCAATACACTCTGGATGGCAGCTTCCTGTTCTCCCTTAAACCGGTCAAATCCGAAATACTGCTGGAGGTAATCAGTTAATAATAAGTTTTTTGACATCTGTATTTCTTTTCAACGCAAAAAATTGCTTTTTAGTGGTTACCTAAAATTAATCAAAGTTCGTTAAAGCACAAGATTTTCCTTAAATATTTACAAATAATTAAAGTTTTCGTTTCCGGCACTATTTTAGGGAAGTCATTATATTTGCAGAGTTTTAATCAGTTTCATTAACAGGCACCCTGAATGAGTGTGAAAAGTGAAAAGAAGCAAAAGGCTTTAGAAAATAAAGTAAAGGAAAAAGTCGCAGAAATGTCGTTTCTGGACCATCTTGAAGAGTTAAGGTGGCACATTATCCGTTCACTCATTGCCGTGGTGGTGCTTGCTGTATTTGCCTTCATCATCCAGGATTTCATTTTCCAGGAGATCATTTTCAAACCGAAAATGCCTGATTTCTGGACCAACCGCATGTTTCAGAAACTCGCCCACCTCCTGGGCTCCGAAAATCTGAGCATCAACCAGAAAGAGTTACAACTGATCAACATCAAATTGCCCGGGCAGTTTACCATGTCGATGTGGGCAGCCATGATTTCTGGGCTGATCATGGCAGCTCCCGTTGTATTCTGGGAATTCTGGAAATTTATCAAACCGGCTTTGTATGAAAATGAAAAGAAAGTGGCCAATGGTGCGGTATTCTATACCTCGGTGCTTTTTCTCATGGGAGTCATGTTCGGTTATTACCTCATCGTACCGCTGTCGATCCAGTTTTTCAGTTCTTACTCCATCAGTCCTGAGGTGTCGAACCAGATCAACATCACCTCTTACATCAGCATGGTGATGAGTATTGTATTTGCTTCAGGAGTGGTATTTTTGCTGCCGGTTTTTAGTTACTCCCTCAGTAAAGTGGGAATACTTACCCCTGAATTTATGCGAACTTACCGCAAGCATGCCATCGTATTGATGTTCCTTCTTTCAGCGATCATTACCCCGCCCGATATTTTCAGCCAGATTTTGGTGGCGATTCCCCTGTTGTTGTTGTACGAAGTAAGTATCTTTATTTCGGCAAGGGTAGTCCGGAACATGGAACGCAAAGCACAACAAGCCGGAAGTTAGATTCCTGCTCACAATTAAGCAAGAGATGATTTTACGCGCAGAAAATATCGTCAAGAAATACCGGAAAAGGACGGTGGTCAACGGGGTCAGCTTTGAAGTCCATCAGGGTGAGATCGTGGGATTACTGGGGCCCAACGGTGCCGGGAAAACCACCTCATTTTACATGATAGTGGGTTTGATCCAACCTTTCTCCGGGAAGATTTTCCTGAACGACGAAGAGATTACCAACCTTCCGGTTTATAAACGGGCGCAGCTGGGAATAGGGTATCTGGCCCAGGAAGCATCGGTATTCCGCAAGCTCAGTATTGAAGACAACATCAGGGCTGTTCTGGAAATGACCCGGTACACCAAAGAATACCAGCATGAAAAGCTGGAATCCCTAATTTCCGAATTCGGGCTTCAGCATATCCGGAAAAGCAAAGGATACCAACTCTCAGGAGGTGAGCGTCGCAGGACTGAAATTGCCCGGGCATTGGCCATTGACCCGAAGTTCATCCTTCTCGACGAACCTTTTGCCGGTGTGGACCCGATTGCCGTTGAAGATATCCAGCATATTGTTTCCAAATTGAAGGAGAAGAATATTGGTGTGCTGATTACCGACCACAATGTGCATGAAACGTTGTCCATCACCGATCGTTCCTATCTTTTGTTTGAAGGAAGCATCCTCAAGTCGGGATCTGCCAACGACCTGGCAAACGATGAAATTGTGCGAAAGGTCTATCTCGGACAGAATTTTACGCTCCGTTAATTGCCTGATTTTTCACGAATAAGGGGCACTCTGTTTCCCTGAAATAAAAATTTAACTACCTTTGCGCACCAAAATTGCGGACGTGGCGGAATTGGTAGACGTGCCAGACTTAGGATCTGGTGCCTTACGGCGTGGGGGTTCGAGTCCCTTCGTCCGCACCAAAACCTCCCTGGTCTCTTTCCCATAGGGCACAGGGTGGTTTAATTTATTACAGAACCAAGATATTACATAAGATTATGAAGATCACAAGAGAAAACGGTGACAATGGGTATGCAGTGGTGAAGGTGACAATAGAGCCCCTTGATTATGAGAAAACCGTGGCGGAAAAGCTCCGTGAATACAGGATGAAAGCTTCCCTTCCCGGTTTCAGACCCGGAAAAGTTCCGGCTTCCCTGATCCAGAAACGTTTTGGCAAACCTCTGCTGGCCGAGGAAGTCAACAACCTTCTTTCCAATAACCTGACCAATTATCTCCGCGATGAGAAGATCTCCATTCTGGGTGACCCGCTCCCCAATATGGAACAACAGAAAACCATAGACTGGGATCAGGAGAGCGAATTTGAGTTTGTATTTGATATTGCCATATCTCCTGAAGTGAATATCAGTTTAGGAGAAACCGGAGCTTTTGATTACTACAAAATCAAAGTGGATGAAAAAATGATGGAGGAAAATATTGAATCCATCAGAATGAGTTTTGGCACCAATGCTGAAACAGATGTAGTAAAGGAAAAAAGCAGTGTAAGAGGTGATTTCCTTCAGCTGGCCGCCAACGGTGAAAAGGCGGAGGAAGCCATTGTGGCCGATGGCGTGCTCATTGCTGTGGATATGATGAAAGATGAGGAGGTTCGCCAAAATATAACAGGGAAAAAGGTGGGTGACGTGGTCATTTTTGATCCGGTGAAAACCTTTGGTGACCGGCATGAAGTGGGGCATATGCTCAACATAAGCCATGAGGCGGCTGAGCAGGTGGAGGGCGATTTCAGCTTTACCATCCGCAGCATACTTGATTTTCAAAAGGCTGAACTGAATGAAGAGTTGTATAAAAAAGTGTACGGTGAAGAGAGTGACATTGCCACTGAAGAGAAATTCAGGGAGCAGGTGTCCGAAGAGATAGCCAGAAACCTCTCCCGTTCCTCGGATCAGAAATTTGCCATGGATGCACGCGAGAATCTCCTGAATTCCAATGAGATAAATCTCCCTGAAGAATTTCTGAAACGGTGGCTGAAAGAGGTCAACAAGGAAATGGATGATGAGCAGATTGAAAAGGATTTCCCGGCTTTTACCAGGGACCTGCGTTGGCAGCTCATCAAGAACAGTCTCATCAGGGATCATGAAATCCGTGTGGAGGAGGAGGAAGTCACTGCTCTTGCCCGGCAGATTGCCATTTCACAGTTTCAGCAGTACGGGATTTACCAGATTCAGGACGAACATCTCGAGGCTTATGTGAAACGGATTCTCGAGAGCGAGGAGGACCGTGAACGGATGGTCAGGCGATTGTTTGAAGACAAGGTTTTTGCAACAATCAGGGAGAAGGCCACGATTGTTGAAAAAGAGGTCTCCTCCGATGAATTTGGAGCAATGATGCGGAATACCACAGAAGAGGAGGCGTAATCCTCTTCTTTTTTATAACTTTGTATGTACATAACGCTCCCTTTCGGGGAGTAAATTTTGAGGAGGAAATCTCATGAACCCGAATGATGAATTCAACAGGTATGCATTAAGGCATGCAGGTATCAGCAGTATGACCATGCACCGGTATATGTCGGCTCAGGACTATTATATCTCCCCGACCATCATTGAAGAAAGGCAGTTGAATGTGGCCTCCATGGATGTTTTTTCAAGGCTGATGATGGACAGGATCATTTTTTTGGGAGTGCCCATTGATGATACGGTGGCCAACATTATCCAGGCACAGTTGCTTTTTTTGGAATCGACAGATCCGACCAAGGATATCCAGGTCTATTTTAACACCCCGGGGGGGTCCGTGTATGCCGGTTTGGGTATTTACGACACGATGCAGTACATTTCTGCCAATATTGCCACCATATGTACGGGCATGGCCGCCTCCATGGGAGCAATCCTGCTAACGGCCGGCGCCAAAGGAAAACGGTCGGCCCTGAAACATTCACGGATTATGATTCATCAACCCATGGGTGGTGCATCGGGACAGGCTTCTGACATAGAAATTACCGCCCGTGAGATTATGAAAATTAAAAAAGAACTCTACAGTATTATATCATTCCATACCGGGAAAACCCTTGAGCAGGTGGAAAAAGATGCCGACAGGGATTACTGGATGACTTCGGAAGAAGCCGTTGAATATGGAATGATTGACGAAATTCTGGTCAGAAACGATAAATAGAATGACGACAAAAGGAAGAATGGACAAGTGTTCCTTCTGTGGGCGGGAGAAGAGAGACGTGACCCTGCTGATTGCAGGAATTGAAGGGCATATCTGTGACCGTTGTGCAGAGCAGGCACACGCCATCATTCTGGAAGAAAGCAAAAAGGGGGATAAATTCGATCCGGCTGCCATCAACCTGATGAAACCCCGTGAAATTAAAAATTTCCTGGATCAGTATGTCATCGGACAGGACCAGGCCAAAAAGATTTTGTCGGTAGCGGTTTACAATCATTATAAAAGACTGGCCCAGCGGGTTGATGAGGATGAAACCGAAATTGAAAAGTCAAACATAATCCTTGTTGGAGAAACCGGAACCGGCAAGACTTTGCTGGCCCGTACCATTGCCAGGATGCTCCATGTTCCGTTCACCATTGTGGATGCCACGGTACTTACCGAGGCCGGATATGTAGGGGAAGACATTGAAAGTTTGCTGACCAGGCTTTTGCAGGCCGCCGATTACAATGTGGAAGCCGCCGAAAGAGGAATTGTTTTCATCGATGAGATCGACAAAATAGCGCGTAAGGGTGACAATCCTTCCATTACCCGTGATGTGTCGGGAGAGGGTGTGCAGCAGGGTCTGCTGAAATTGCTGGAAGGATCGGTTGTAAACGTGCCACCCCAGGGAGGGCGGAAACACCCCGAGCAAAAGATGATCCCGGTGAATACCAAAAATATCCTTTTCATTTGCGGAGGCGCCTTCGATGGTATTGAAAGAAAAATCGCACAGCGGTTGAATACCAAGGTGATTGGTTACAGCGCTGCCCGTGAAGCCAACCGGATTGAAAGGGAGAATTTACTCCAGTATATCTCCCCGCAGGATCTGAAAGCATTCGGGATGATCCCTGAAATTATCGGGCGGCTGCCAGTGCTGACCTATCTTGATCCACTCGACAAGGATACGCTCAGGAAAATTCTGACTGAACCCAAAAATTCGATTATCAAACAGTACATCAAGTTATTTGAACTTGACCATATTCATTTACAGTTTGACGAAGAGGCGCTTGACTATATCGTCGACAAGGCTGTGGAGTTTAAACTGGGAGCACGTGGCCTGCGTTCGATCTGCGAAAATATTATGATCGATGCTATGTTCCATTCCCCGTCGCAGGAACTTCAAAACCTGCATGTTACCAGGGAATATGCTTTGGAAAAGCTTGACCACTCTCAGATAAACCGGCTCAAGGCAGGCTGAGAATCAGGGTATTTTATAGACTACCGAATTGATCATCATCCCGGCACCTACAGAGGTGAAGAGAATCACATCACCGCTTTCAAATCTGTGATTGCCCAGTTTCCCTTTCGCGACAAGGTCGTACAGGGTGGGAATGGTTGCAGAAGATGAATTTCCCAGGAAATTAATGGTCATGGGCATGACATCGCCGGGAATATCCTTGATTTTATACAACCGGAATACCCGTTCCAGGATGGCCTGATCCATTTTTTCATTGGCCTGGTGAATCAAAACTTTCTTCACATCTGAAAGGGTCAGGCCTGCAAGCTGCAGACTACGTTTCACCACTTTGGGTACATTGGTAAGCGCATACACGTATACTTTGTGCCCTTGCATCCTGATAAAAAGATCATCCTTTTCATAGGCATCATTCAGGGATTTGCCCATCACCAGATAGTGGGCTTCCGTCGCATCGGTCTGTGCCGCATGTGAGAGAATCCCTACCGGCTCTTCACGCTCAACGGCCTCCACAATAACGGCACCGGCCCCGTCGGCAAAAATCATGGTGTCGCGGTCGTACGGATCTGCCACACGGCTGTTTACATCGGTCCCAATCACGAGTCCCCGCTGATACTGACCACTGCGGAGATACAGGTCTGCCACGATCAGCGCCTGTACCCAACTGGGACACCCGGCGATAATATCGTGTGCAAACATGGCCGGATTCTTTAGACCCAGCATCTGTTTAATTTTTGAGGCGATGCAGGGAAGAAGATCTGTCCTGCGGTTCTCATCCTGTATGTCCCCGAAATTGTGTCCCACAATGATGAAATCCAAGGTTTCAGGATCAATGCCCGACGATTCAATGGCGTCCAGGGCTGCTTTATAGCCTAATTCAGAGGTGGTCTCTGAAGGAGCGCAATGCCTGCGCTCGGCAATGTTGGTAATTTCGTAAAATTTTTCGATGATTTCCCGGTTCTCCTTTTCATAGGGCTTCCGGGTCGCAGGGTCAAAAAACTTCGAATTCAGATAATCGTCATTCCCAATTCTGACGGGGGGTATATAGCTTCCTGAACCGGTGATTGTTGTGTAAAGCTTGCTTTTCATAAATTGTCTCGTGCAATTTTGTTAATCTTTTAATCCTTAAAATTCTTCAACTCAAAATTCCTGCCATCATACACACCGTATGAAAATGTCTTTATCCATTCTCCCAACAAAATAAAACGGCTTTTTGTTCCGATTGGTATGTTGGCGAGCCTGTGCCGATGACCAAAAACGAAATAGTCGACCGGCTCATGCTCCAGCACAGATTGGGCAAATTTATAAATTCCTTCTTCTTCTGCGACAAATTCCGGACCTCCTACTTTTTTTGACAGCCTGCTGTTTTTCGACCACCTGTATGCCAAGCCGATTGTGAAGTTGGGATGCAGCCGGGCATATAGCCATTGAAGGATTTTGCTGGTAAATATCTTTTTGAGTAGTAAGTATCCTTTGTCACGGGCGTCAAGTCCGTCCCCGTGAGCCAGGTAAAACATCTTCCCTTCCAATTCAGCTAAATAGGGAGTGTTGTGTAAAATGACACCGGTCTCGGTGGGAAGATAATCAAATACCCAGATGTCGTGATTGCCGGTAAAAAAGTGTACAGGTATTCCCCTGTCGGTCAGGCATGCAATTTTCCCCAGAACCCGGGTGTGTCCCCGCGGAACCACTCTTTTGTATTCAAACCAATAGTCAAAAATATCACCCATCAGGAACAAGGCCGATACGTCGTGGCTGATCTGGTCAAGCCATTGAACGAAAAGCATTTCCCGCTCCTTGTTGTCGTGTAACGCCGGAGCCCCAAGGTGAACATCAGAAACAAAATATATTTTTTCTTTTTTCTCCAAATAGGTGTTGTTTAATTGTGATCATGGTGCGGATATGTGGAAGAACCGCTTCTCTTGCGGCCGGTTCCGTATCGTAAATTATTTGAAAATTGATGACAGGGTTTTGTCAATGGCTGGTCCGGTAAGGTTTTTTGCCAGAATCACCCCTTCCTTGTCGAGAAGGTAGTTGTAGGGCACCGACTGGATATTGTAAAACATGACCGGCTGGATACTCCCTTTCATATCACCTACATTGGTCCATACCAACCGGTCTTCTTCTATTGCCTCCAACCATTTATTCCGGTCATTGTCCACGCTGACCTGGTAAATTTCAAAACCACGGTTTTTGTATTTTGCATAGATTTCAGCAAGTACCGGATTTACAATTCTGGAATTTTCGTCCAAGGCAGACCAAAAATGGACCAAAACATATTTTCCGCGGAAGGAGGAGAGGGCAATCTCTTTGCCATTGGGATCGGGAAGCAGGATGTCCGGACTGTTTTCTGCATTCTCTTCAATGATTTTTCTGACTTTCCCGGCCCGCTCGGTGGCGATAAGCTGCAGTGTGTTGGCATAGAGCGCTTTGACATGCTCCGAATTGGGGTAAAAGGAGTTGAGTGCGGAAGCGGCCACCCTTAACGCATGAAGGTCCCGGACGACATAGTTCTCGTCGTTGAACTTCTGGTACAGGGCTAGCACACTGGCCATGGAAAAAGGATGTTCTGAAACGAAATTGGTGGAATAATCCACCTGTTCCTGAACAATCTTTTGATAGGATTCGCCCCACTCTATTTTAAGCTGTTCGATTTCAGGGCTGCCTTCATAGATGGTATACAGTGAGGTGATGGAATCCAGCTTCTGCTTGGTGGTATTCAGTTTGTTGTTCAACTCCTGTACCAGCAGGGATCCCGGAGAGCCTTCCACCTTGTAATCACGGGCAAAGTTGATTGCGTCGGCTTCAATGGTTATCTTTTCGGCCGAATCGATCAGCAAGGTGATGAAGTTATTCTCCTTCAGTTTCAACAGGAAAAAGGTAGGCATGCCGGTATGCTGTTTCAGGGTAAATTCACCGCCGGAACTGATCTTTGCTGAATCTACCGGGCGCACGCTTGCAACCAATAACTCTTCCAGATAAATCATCTGGCCGGGGGCATTGGTGATTTTACCCCTGATTTCAAATTTTTCGGGCCGGTTGCACCCTATTGTGAAAATAATTGCCAGACTGGCTGTTAATTGAAGAACTCTCCTCATCATACGGGTGGTTTGTGAACTTATAAAATTAATAAAATCCATTGCGGGCGAATATTCCGGCACGAAGATAATTATTTTATATTTTTGGCTCCAAGTTTATGGGTTTGTGAAAATTTATTACGATCTGCATAATTTTAAAGCCATCAGGCCTGTTGTGACGACGGGGACTTTTGATGGCGTTCATGCCGGGCACCGGAAAGTGCTGGAACGACTCAAAGAAATTGCACGCGAAGAGAAGGGAGAAACCGTGATTTTTACCTTTTATCCTCATCCCCGTCAGGTCCTGACTCCCCATGAGAATACCCTGCGTTTACTCAATACGCTGGATGAAAAAATAAAACTGCTCCGGTCGTCAGGAATTGACCACCTGATTGTCTTTCCCTTTACTTTGGAATTTTCCCGTTTGTCATACCAGGAGTTTGTCAAACAGGTCCTGATCGGACAAATCGGGACCGCCTGTCTGGTGATAGGGCACGACCACCGTTTTGGGAAAAACCGGGAAGGGGATTTTGAATACCTGAAACAATGCGCTGAAAAGTATCATTTCAGGATTGAACGGCTCGATGCCCTGCTCGTAAATGAACTTAATGTGAGTTCAACGCGGATCAGGGAAGCCCTGGAGTCGGGGAATATTGCCACTGCCAACAACTTCCTGGGATATCCCTATGAACTTCATGGCAAGGTGATCGAAGGATTGAAGGTTGGAAGGAAAATCGGTTTTCCCACAGCCAATATTGAAGCCGCCGAAGTTACCAAACTAATTCCCGGGTATGGGGTCTACGCGGTAAAGGTCAGAATTGACAATCTCACCTATATGGGAATGCTGAACATTGGTTCCCGGCCTACTTTCAACCAGAATGCGGATAATCGCAGCATTGAAGTGAATATTTTTGACTTTGAAGGTTCCTTGTATGGCAAAGAAATTTCACTTCTCTTTATCGATAAAATCAGGGATGAAAGGAAATTTTCAGGGATTGATGCCCTGATCAGCCGGCTGCACATCGACAAAATGGAGGCCCAAAAAATCCTTGCCGGAAAATAGGGGCTACCTGATGGCAAGGTCACACGAAATGGGGAGATGATCGCTGTAGGAGATGTTGTGGATGGTAAAATTGTAGCTTCTAAAAAAGCGGCTGTGTAAGATATAATCAATCCGGAAAGAGGGAAGTTTCCCTACATAGGTCTGCCCTATTCCTTTTCCGGAAGCCACAAAGGCATCCCGCAGATTTCCCTTTGTTTTCATATAGGCATAGGAAGAGGGAGTGTCGTTGAAATCGCCGCAAACTATAACCGGATAGGGAGATTCTTCTATTTTCTTCCGGATCAGCCGGGCCTGAACAGCCCTCATCTCCATTGCCTTTTTGTACTTCAGCACCAGTTCCTTGTATTCACGCATCTCTTTTCCCTGTGAAATCCGGGGAGATTCAATCACGCTGTACCGGTCAGGGTCGATCCGGTACGACTGCAGGTGGACGTTGAAAATCCGGACTGTATCCTTGCGGATTACCACATCGGTGCAAATGGCAATATTCCCCGACTTTTCGAACCTGATTTCCTCCATTTTAACGATGGGATAACTGGTCATGGTTACCGATCCCATTGTACTTCCCGCCCTTGCATACTGGTAATGCCTGATATTGGGCAACTCCCCCCTGGTCGCTTCCAGGTTGAAAATTTTATTGGTTCTCAGTTTTACTTCCTGTAAACAAATGATGTCGGGTTCGTTTTCTTTCAGGAAGCCCTTGATGATTTCGGCAAGTTCGTGAGAGGGATTGCTTCCTTTCCCGGTAAAATTTTTCACATTGTAGGATACCACGCTGATATCTGCCTCTGTGGATGTTTTTCCTGAAATCTGCATAAAACGGGAGAAAACTCCCCAGCCTGCCAGAATCACAAAAAGGGAGAAAAAGATGCGACGGGGTTTCAGAATCAGCCAAAGGATGATAAAAAACAAATTGACGGCCAGCAGGTAGGGATAGATGAGCCCCAGTACCGAGGGCGCCCACCATTTGTCGGGAGGGATGTATTGACTGAAGTAACAACCCAGTAGGGCAACCACTGCCACGAGGTTGACAATCAGCAGAATATTTTTTATAAATCTGTTCAATTCTTTAGCAAAAGCATCCTTCAATTCTGCTGCAATTTAATGAAAAACCTGATCGGATATAAATCGGGCCGTGGAATACAGGAACAATTTTGAAGCGTTGTGACGATGCCTTTGTCTGGCCGGGCCGGATTTAGGGAATGAAGGTGCCTCTGGCCATCCGCTCTTTTCCCTGGAGATCGGGGCGGATTTCCACCTCACTGAATCCAAAACCGGTGAGCAACCTCTCCGTCTCCCTGCCGAATTGTTCGTTGATCTCAAAATATACCTTTCCTCCCGGATTCAGCCATTTCCGGGCAAATTCCAGGATCCTCCGGTAAAAAACAAGGGGATCCTCCTCAGGGACGAAAAGCGCGAGGTGTGGTTCCTGCTCCAATACATGGGGAAGCATCCGGTATTTTTCTCCGGGCTTAACATAGGGTGGATTGCTGACAATGACATCGGTAAAATTCCAGGAGGTAGTTTTTTCCCAGTTCAGGATGTCAGCCTGAAAAAAGGAGACCGGGAGGTTATTGGTCGCTGCATTTTCTCCGGCCAGGGAAAGCGCTTCCGGTGACAAATCGCACCCCTCCACGTATGACGCAGGAAATGCTTTTTTCAGGGCCAGTGCGATGCAACCGCTTCCTGTACCGATATCTGTAAATCGCAGGGAACCGGATGTTTCTTCCCTGATGATCCAATCCGCAAGTTCTTCTGTTTCGGGCCGGGGAATCAGTACCGAAGGATTTACCCTGATGGGTATTCCCAAAAAATGAGTATAACCCAAAATATATTGAATGGGTTCATGGTTTCTCAGTCGTGAAATGATCTCCCGGATCCTGGTTTTCTCCGGGGTAGTCAGAATCTCCTCCCTGTTAATCACCATATCGGTCAGGGAATACCCCCGGAGTGCTTCAAAAATCATTCTGGTAATGGATGTGATTTCAGTACCGGAAAGGAGTCCTTTCAATTCTTCCCTGATGTATCGGATTGTCGCCTCCATTGATTATTTTTGACAAAGTTACTGAATATTGGGTATGGCCGGTCACACGTTGTTTATGGAGAGATGCCTTGCGCTGGCGGAACGCGGAGCAGGCCTCGTGGCTCCGAACCCCATGGTGGGATGTGTCATTGTCCACCGTGGAAAAATTATCGGTGAAGGTTTTCATCATGAGTTTGGCGGTCCCCATGCAGAGGTGAATGCCATACGCTCGGTCCGTGATCCCCGGTTGCTCAGGGAGAGCACCTTGTATGTTTCCCTGGAGCCTTGTGCCCATATGGGGAAAACTCCACCCTGTAGTGAACTTATTATCCGGGAAAGGATTCCCCGGGTGGTGATCGGAATGCGGGATCCTTATCCTGAAGTGGCAGGGAAAGGCGAACAGCAGTTGAAAAAGGCCGGTGTTGAAACCATTACGGGGATAATGGAAAAGGAGTGCAGGGAGCTGAACCGCCGGTTCCTCACCTTCCAGGAGAAAATAAGGCCGTATGTCATTTTGAAATGGGCGCAGACGAGCGATGGGTTTATCGATTCAAGGAGCGGGGGAGAGGATCCCGGAAAACCGGTCTGGATCAGCAGTCCCCTGGCAAGGAGGTTTGTCCACCGTTGCAGGTCACTCGAAGGCGCCATCCTGGTGGGCACCGCCACCGCCATGATGGACAATCCGTCGCTGACGGTCCGTGACTGGAGCGGAGAAAATCCACTAAGGCTGGTCATCGACAGGAAAGCCCGGTTACCCCGGTCGCTTCATCTGTTCGACAACCAGGCGGAAACCGTGATATTCACCGAACAGGCTACAGCGTCAGAAGGAAAATGCAGGTTTGAACCCATGGACTTTGCCACCGGTTTGCCTTCCCGGATTTTAGGGTATTTGTATTCCCGCCACATCCAGTCGCTGATGGTGGAAGGCGGAGCCTCCACCCTGGCGGGATTCCTTGAAAGCAACCTGTGGGATGAGGCCCATATTTATACGGCCCCTCTTTTTTTCGGGAAGGGAGTGAAAGCACCGGTTGCACGGGGCCGGCTGGTGGCTGAAGAGGATCTCGACGGGACGCACCTCGCGGTTTTGCTCAATGAAACGGCCTGGTCACAACATGAAATGGGGTGATGCTCCCGGTGAAAGGATGGGAATTCCCAACTCTCTTTCCACATACTGGAAATAATAGAAAAGTTTGTGGTTGATATCCAGCCCGTAATCGGTAAGCGGATCATAATCGATTGTCGATTCGAACATTCTGCTGTACCGTGAACTCATCGCCTTCGTATTCCAGACTGTAACATACTGTCTGTTCCAGAGCTCGTAGTAATTCTGGGTATGATACCACGAAGGCCGGCTGTGCATGATATACCAGGTTTCAAAGCCGGGGTCGAGCACTACCAGTTCATATTCCACACTGTCGGCTGCCTGGCCTGCCGGTTCATTGAGTTCAACCCTGGCCAGTTTTTTGGTGCCTGTACAGGAGGCAATGAGCAGTGTGGCAAAAAGTACCGATAAGTATATTTTCATCTTCCACATCGTTAAGAAATCCGCGGTATTATACGCAGATCTTCCTTTTAAAGTTATGTGCAGGCTGGCCGGTAGGCTTATCCGGGATGACTGCCGGATTTATTCCGCCAGTGTAAAGCGGAAGCTTACCCCGAAATTGGTATTGGAAGTATCAAACGAACCCACAAATGGCTGGTTGATGATTTTGTCGTAATAGACCCTTAACTGGAAGCGATCACTCAACATGTAATCGGCAGTGGTTTTGATGGTAATTGCATTCTGGCCTGCTGTGAGCTGGTCGGTATCTTCGACAAGCCGGCGCAGCACGGTCTTGTTTTTCCGGAAGGAAAGGTCGGCTCTTAATGTCAGATCGTTGGAGTAGGAGCGCTGGGAATTCTTGGTTTTCAGGATCAGGTCCATGCGGGTGAACCTGTATCCTACTCCTGCAATATACTCATTGCTTACGACCTCTGTAAGCTGGTTGTTGGCAAAAGAGAGTGCCATACTCCGTGACCGTTTGATTTCGCTCCGGGTGGTAAGGTCGTTCATCCAGGTGATGTCCACGTTGATCAGTGGGCTGAAAGTTTCGTTGATGCTTACCGAATTGAACTCAAAGGCCGGAAGGAAGTTATTCTGGATATCCCGGATATAGCTGAAGCCGTCATCCTGGGCGATATAATTCAGGTTGGTGAGGAATGAGCCCACGGTGTAACTCGAGCGGTAGGAATGGGTGAAGCTCATGGTTTTCATCAGCTGGTTCAATTTGGGGATTTTGGAAATCATCCCTTCGTATTGCACCCTCCAGTTTGGCCTGATATATTTCAGGGAAGGGAACATGCCCAGGCTTACTTTGTGCGGATCGGTACCCTGGTATGCTGCCAGGAATGCCGGCACCAACACCTCGACGGAGGTCGGGCCATAACCGTCGGGGAATCCGGTCTGGGGATTGACGGCACCGGGATCGTATCCGAAATTGGCAGGTCGTTGCGACGCCAGTCTCCTGGCAATGATCAACCTGTAATCTTTCATTTTCTGAAATGCTTCCGATTGATGAACTTCTTCCTTTCCGATGGCAAAGAATGCGGTACCCCAGGTGAGTACCGACATGCTGAAATTGCCTCTTTCGCTGAGGTTGTCGGCATTGAAGCTGCTTTCAAGGGGATCGTAGTTGTAAAATTCGCTCAGGTTTTTAGAGATGGACCTGTCGGCGTTCACGTCAATGCGCAGGTCGGGCAGGGGTTCCACATCGGCCCTGACCGAGATGCGCTCATTCCTGGTAAACTGGAAAGGCATATTCAGGAGCGGATCAGTGGTAATCCACCCTCTTTCGCCTGCTGTCCGTGCAAACTGACGGTCCTGCCAACCCAGCAGGAATGGCAGACCCGGTGTGTAGGAAGCTCCGGGCATCCGGCCAAAGAGATTCTGGTCGGGTGTAAACCTGCCTCCTCCGAGGAAGACGGGTTCAGGCATGTAGCCCGGCAATACGGAACCCCCTGAAATGCCGTAATTGACGGATATGTTGCGGATGCCTGTAGCCAATCGGAGGGTCACATCGAAAATATCCCTCAGAATATTCTTCTCTTCTTTTCCTGTCACCACAAGGGTGGCATTGGTCACTGTGTCGGCAGAGGTAAACTCCAGGGAGTTGCGGTCAATGGTTTTCGTTTTTCCATTGATTCCCTTTCCCTTCTCATCCGTAATCTTGAGGGATACATCTGCTACATTCAGCTGGTGGTTAATGGTGAAGGGCTCTCCTCCGTTCAATTTCACGTTCTGCTGCCTGAATTCAGGTTTTTCGGGTTTAACCGGTACCCTCTGGGTTTCCTGCGGTGTATTCTGCCGGTCTGCCTGGCTTTGCTGCATCCGCCCGCCATAATAACGACCCCTGCCTGTATTTTGAAATTTGGCATCCAGTTTCTGGAGATAAGGGATCATGTTGTATATGGAGGTCAGATTGACATTCCCGGTCAACTGCAGGTTCTGTGAATTCTGAATTATATTTCCGAGCCTGATGGTGTCGGACGTGATTGCTCCTGCCTGCCAGTCGTAGGTTCCTTCGTAACGCGCCATCACATTCAGGAAATTGAGCATTTTGATCTGGCTGAATGGAAGGGTATAGGAAATGTTGACGTTGTGGTTGTACAATACCGGTCTGCCCATATCCATCAGGTTTGAAATCACGGAATCACGTCTCCACTCATAGTCGTCGTCGCGGCGGTTGAACCTGCCTTCAGGCTCATCAATCCGGGAGGTGTTCCGTGATGAAAAGTCAAATTTCAGGTTTCTTGTAAGGTCGTAACGGAGGTCAAAAAAGCGGTTCCACAGGAAGTCTTTTTCAAAAGTCCTCGGAAGGATCATTTCCGGATTGGTAATATTCCGGGCCTGAATCTCATTGTAACGTCTGTAAAGGTCGGTTCTGAGTGAAATCTGGGACGGGAGCGGGTAAAAATTGAAATCCCCGAATAATTTAAGCGGACCTTTCTGAAGCAGGCCTATTTTTGCAAGTGGAGTAATCAGCTCCGGCCGGGTATTGAAATTGTAAGATAACATTCCCCGGTATATTTTGTCCACATTGTATTCGGTATTCACATTCCGCATGAAAATTTCATTGTAGGAATAAGTGAGGGCAAAATTCCCCGGGCTCCACAGTTTCTGGGGTTTCGGTGTTTCTGATTGCGGGTCCACCCTGACATTGGTGAAATTCAGACTTTTTCTGACCACCAGGTTCTGGGCAATATTCCTGATGGAATCGCGGTGGTGCCCCGATTCACTCCTTTCGAGGGTTTCCTTAAGTTCGATATCCGGGTTCAGGGGATCGTATTTCGGCATGGTAGTGCTACGGGAATAGCCGTAGTACATCGGGATATTCACTCCTGATTCCTTGGAAAAGAACCGGCCAAGGTCGAGTGATGCAGCCACATCGAATTCTGTCAGGTTATCGAGGGATCGCTGGTTCACGTTCTGTTCCACGCTTCCAAATCCGGCGGTCCGAGTTCTGCCGGCCATGGTTATGCTACCCAGGTCGGCAAGCCGTGTGGTGACCCTTGCATTTGCAGCCCATCCGCCACTTTCATCAAACTCGGAAAGCCGCAATTCGTTGAGCCAGACTTCAGCCGAGCGGGGACCTGTGTTAACCGGTCTTTTTTTATTCCGGATTCCCATCATCATCACCTGTACATTTCCCAGATTTGGGGTTCCCTTGATGCGTATACGGTTTTTATTCTCGTTCCACCCCTGGTGCATCTGTTCGTAAATATCCATGATCCGGAGGGTGGAGCCTGCTTTCCGCATTTCTGCATCCCTGTCGAGTTTGACCTGTGTAAAAAGATCCAGCGGCACATCTATCCGGTTGGCATCGGGCCACACCTCGTACCGGTCGGCCTCGATCTCCCCGTTATACCTTCCGGGCAGGGTGAGTTTCAATGGTACTTCATACTCATAATAGTTGTAGGTGTAATCGGTACCTATCCGGATAAAGAAAGTCAGGTCGTCATCTTCCGTGTTGTATCCTTCAATCTCTTCGGCATGAACTTCCATCTTCAGCTTTTTGTAACGGCGGAAGTCCATGTAAAGACTTTTGTAAGCCGCACGGGAATCACCCTGTTCCAGGTTGGTGACCTTCATCACCATCGATTGCTCGTTCAGCTGGAGCAACTGCGGATTGGCGGGATCGATCACCCGGTCAATTCCGGGCGGAAGAATATAGTTGACAGGTTCCTTGCTTCCGTTTTCCTCAATGTTGACCGCGGAAATGTCGAAGGTTGCGTTCATCGATTCTTCACCGGTTTCTGACAAGGTCCGGGTATACCGGCGCCAATCAGCCCTTACAAGGTCAAGGGTTGCAAACCGGAGAACCACCGGATCTTCAAAACTGCTGAGGAACATACGGAGAAACCGGATGGACTTGAAATCAGAAATGGATCCGAAAACGTCGTCATATTCGCGGACCGGAATTTTAAACTGGTACCATTTTACTTCCCCGATTGTTCCGTTTTCCAGCTTCACCCGGCTGGTTTTAATGTCGTTGATATAGTTTTTCCCCAGCTCAAGGTCGGGTTTCCGTAGGCTGATCCTGTACTGGTAATACCTTTCGTACTCGTTCAGCGTATTGTCGCTGTTGATGTCTTCCATATCGGGAAGGGTCGAGGCCGATGTGGGATAGGATTCCGTCGACATTTCCGTGGTGGGGGAATTGCCCTCGGGTCCGTTGTATTTTTTGTACCGGCCAAGAATGTCAACTTCCTGCTGGTCATAATCCGATCCGCGGTAGTAGTGGTAATTGTCTTTTGAGGGGTCTTTCCGGATGTTGTCATACACGTCGGGGGACACCACCGCCTTGAGTTCCTCCAGGTAATCGCTGAAGAAGCTGCTCTCATCCTCGTCGTTTAATCCATCGAACCCCAGGTCCTGGAAAATGCGTGAAGCCGGGTTATTGTCAAATGCATTCACCAGCGACTGCTGAGTGGAAAGCCGGCCCCAGATGGTGGTATCGATGTTGGTGATCTGGTTGTTGACAGGCAGGCCGTTTTCGAACGATTTCCGTCCGTCGCGGAGGATGTCTTCCGAAACATCCCCGAGGTTGAAAAACAGATCGCCCCCTGATGTTTCACCCAGTGAATCATTGACGAAGGGATCCATCAGCCAGAACTCAATGAATTCGATGTTGGCGGTTTCAAAGTCGCTGTTTTCAATTTTCCGCATGATACCTCCCCACCTGGATGCAGGATTGCGGAGAGTTCCGTCGGAATTGACCCCTGCTGAAAAGGCAGACGGCCTCGTATCGAAGTTATAGGGACCTTTTTCCTGGGGATAATAGGCCATATCGAACATCGATATATTGGTGGGTTGTCCAACGGGCGATTCCTTGGCCGGGAAGATCTCCTTTTCAAAAACTTCGCGAACCAGGTGGTTCGACTGCATCTCCTTGTCGTTCCGGATATGGGAAGGTGTGAGGGTGGAATTTCTCAGGAAAAGGGGATCGATGACGTACCAGGCAAGAAGAGCCCTGTTAAAACCATAAGCCAACTGATCCGTCAGGTTTCCTTCCGGGAAGAGTTCCTGGTGCTGGGGTGTGCTGGCCAGCACCCACGACTGACGTGGTTTGAGGTCGATGGCGGTTTTCGTTCCTTCGAAATCATCGATATAGGCATTTCCGCTTTTTTCAATGACTTTGGAATGACCCGGGATGAGCCGGGCCACTTCTGCCTCGAAGTCAATGGTTGAAGGCGCTTTTGTGCTGATAAAGGGGAGTTTGTCAACCGCTTTGGTCAGCAACTGGCTTTCAGAGCTGAATCGGGTGTCAAAACCCACAATCAGGTTTGAAATGGGATCCTGCCCGTAGTCCACCTTCTGGGTAAGGGGCCTTTCCTGCATGTAGAGTGCGGTGGCACCCAGGTTAAAACGGTCTGAGAATGCATAGTTGGCATGGGCTCCCATCAGGGTTTTCCGCTGCATGGAGAAAAGATCCTCACTTTCAGACGATACCTGGATGGGTGTTCCTGATTCAAGCAACCCGGGATTGATCACAGTGACCCTTCCCAGGGTATAGTCGACTGTGTAGTCCACATTTTCAACAAGTTCGCGTCCACCGGCGGTAACCTTCACGGATCCCTGGGCCAGGTTGAATGACCCCATCATGATGTCGGAGCTGGACGATCCCTTGTAACTTCCCGACAGCCGGAATTTGTTGTGTTCCGCATCCTGTTCGGCTACGGTCCTGGTGGAATCATAGAGCGATTGGTATACATATTTGGCTGCCAGGGTATTGTCCTGAAGGGAATCGGCAAGGTGACTGCCAAAAGGTTCCAGTACCGGGAAGATGATCCTGCCCGACGAAGATCTGACAGTAATTCCTTCAATGTAATCGAAAACCCCGTCCTTGTATGGGTCCTGCTGCTTGTTCAGTTTATCGAGATTCATCACATTCAGCAGAATGTGTCCGTTGAGTCTTCCATCGGGAATGTAATTGATGTAAGTCCCGGTGGAATCGTTCATAAACAGCACATTCAATATGAAATTCTCGCTTGAAAGCTGGTAAGCATTCAGGTTATAGATGTTTTTCATCATCAGGTCCCACGATGGATTCTTTCTTTTCTGGCCATCGACAAACAAAACCGGTGATAGATTGGTCCCCTTAATCAGCTTGAGAAGAAGGGTCTGGGGAGCGTCAACCCCGTCGGTTGAAAATTCACCGACCTGGTATACCTCTCCGTTAACGGTAAAATTATAGGCGACTGCCAGTACTTCATCGTTGTTAAGGGAAGTATTCAGTGAAATATAACCCAGTCTTTCGTTCAGGGTGTATTCCGATTCGGTCAACTTCCGCGCCTGTTCGATTTTTTCAAAATCGCGTCCGCCGACAAACTGGTTTCCGAATTGGGCCATGACAGAGGTGATTGACTCGATCTGACGGATCCCCGAATAGGTGGTTGTCATTTCACTATACAACCCGTTGGCGCCGTTGTTGGGGTAGATGCTGGCGGGGTAGGGTTGTCCGGGGTTTTGCTGGAAACCGGGGATGTCGTTGTAAATGTGTGGATTGTGCTCTCCCAGATCCTGTAAGGCCAGAATATTTCTTGCCTCCGTGAAATTGCTGGATTTGTTGGTTACCCACACTTCAATTTTGTTGATGGTAACTCCTGACCGGATCACCGGAAGGTTGCGGAGCGCTGCATCATAATTATCCCTGAAATAATGTGACAGGAAGAAATGGCGGTTGGCATCGTAATCGGCAGCTGAAATTTCAAAATTGGTTACCTGGGCCCCACCTTCTGTTTCTACGGTTTTGGTTTCTCCCTTGTGCTGCGAAAAAAGGGTGGTCAGCGTCAGCTTGCCGAACTGCATTTCTGCCTTCACCCCGAAAAGATTGGATGCCCCTGTAATCAGGGACCCATTCAGCGGGAGGGAAACATTCCCTGCTTCGATCCTTTTGATGATTTCATCCTCTTCCCCGGTATATTCCAGGTTCATCTTGTTCTCGTAATCAAAAGTCGCTTCCGTGTTGTAATTGACACGCATATTCATCTTGGTGCCAATCTGCCCCATCACATTCATCTGAATCTTCTGATCGAAGTCAAAAGTGGGAACCTTTCTTAACCTGACTGGAATTGCCGGATTATCGGTCTTGTTCATCTGGTACCCGAAGCTAACTTCCACGTACCCTTGTGGCTTGATGTTGATGGTATTTCCTCCGAAAATCCGGTTGAATGCTTCACTCTGAACGGTAAGCCCGGGAATAAGCGATCCCCTGGATTCGCTGTCTGAAATATTCTGCCTTTGCTGCCAGTATTGCTCTACCGATTTCCGGAAATCATAATCGACGTAATCTTCCAGCGACATCGCCTGGGGAAGTCGGTAATTGAGATTTCCGATTTTTTCATAGAAGACATACTGACCTGTCAATGGATCGTATTCTACCTGGTAATTGATGTTACCTGGTTTTTTTAAATAAAGGGAAGATGTATCTGGCCTGTCAGGATACCCAAAAGCAGGCTGGTCTTTGAAGGGGAACGGGAGTTTACGCGTGGTATCCATCCTGACCGTATCCTGTGGCTCCCGGAATGCGGTGTATGACGAAATATCACGTTTATTTACTTCTGCTCCTGATCCCAGGCCTCCGCTGAGCGAATAAAAGATAAAAAAAACGGTGAATAAGGATATATTTTTAACGATCGTTCGCAATCTCATCCAACTGTTATAACCTTTTTAAAGTAAGTTTTATCAATGTCTCCAGTTTGGCTCCGGGATTTTCCCTGATAATTTTTGCCAATGCCGTTTCTGCTTCTTTCCTGGCAAATCCCAGCATTACCAAAGCTGATAACGCTTCATTGCGGTTGGTATTGTCTTCAGCTCCCATTATTTGTTCGGTTGCAGGAACCTTCACAATTTTATCTTTCAGGTCGATGATAATCCTTTGTGCGGTTTTAATCCCGATTCCTTTGACACTTTTGAGCAACATGACATTTTCCCCGGAAATGGCGGCCACAATTTCATCGGGCGATAACGAGGAGAGCATCATGAGTGCTGTGGCTGCACCCACTCCATTTACGGAAAGTAGGTTTCTGAAAAGTTCGCGCTCCGTCTTCCCTGAAAATCCGAAAAAAAGGTGGGCATCTTCCCTGACTGCGAAATGGATATATAGTTTGGTCTGCTTCAGTCCGTTCAGCGCTGAAAAGGTATTCAGTGAAATGTGGATCGCATAACCAATACCTCCTGCCTCGATGACAACCATAGTGGGATTCAGTTCAGCAATCTCTCCCTGAATATACTCGTACATGGCAAATGGGGATTAAAGTGTTTCTTCCTCAGTTTCGATATCGATGATTTCATCGACCTGGTTGGGATTGATGTCGAATTTCTTCAGTGGATCACGTGAGATTTCCTTGTATAACTGCCTGTTTTTGTAGATGTCGATGGCAAGGTAAAGTGCTTCACGGAAAGAGTCGGGTGAGGCTTTGTCCTCTCCGGCAATGTCATAGGCGGTACCATGCCCGGGAGACGTTCTGACCACGGGTAATCCGGCGGTGTAATTCACACCCTGCTCAAATGAAAGCAATTTAAAGGGGACAAGTCCCTGGTCGTGATACATGGCCAGTACCGCATCAAATTTGGCATAGTTGCCCGATCCCCAGAATCCGTCGGCAGGGTAGGGCCCCATGGCAATGATCCCTTCGTTCCGTGCCTGCTCAATGGCCGGAAGGATAATCTCCTGGTCCTCCTTGCCGATAAGACCGTTGTCGCCGGCATGGGGATTAATGCCAAGTACGGCAATGCGGGGATTGGTGGACTGAAAATCTTCTATTAAACTCTTGTGGATGATCCGCAGTTTTGAAAGGATTTTTTTCCGGGTGATAAGTTTCGGGACTTCAGACAGGGGAATGTGGCCGGTGACAACGCCAACCTTCAGGTTTTCACTTACCATGAACATCAGAAAGTCGTCGGTTTTGAATTGCTGTGCAAGGTATTCCGTGTGTCCCGGAAAACTGAAATGATCACTCTGGATGTTGTATTTATTAATGGGGGCAGTGATCAGCACATCAATCAAACCTTTCTGCAAATCGCTCACTGCTTTTTCCAGGGCCAGATAAGAGGACTCTCCTGCCGAGGGGGTTGACTTTCCCAACTCCACCCTGATGTTTTCATCGATGCAGTTGATGATGTTGGCCTTGTTGACCGACGCCTCCTGCGCTCCCCTGATGTGATTGAAACTGAGATTTTCAATGTTCAACGCTTTGCGGTGATAGGCTGCCACCTTTGGCGATCCGTAAATGATGGGTGTACACATTTCCAGAATAATGGGTTCCAGCAGCGTCTTAATAATTACTTCATATCCTATTCCGTTGATATCCCCGTGAGAAATACCGACTTTTATTTTCGAATTATAAACCATTTCTGCAGCGATTAAATTCAGATTAAATATGTAGAGCGTACAAATTTACGCTTTTATTTAAATCTTTTCAAAAAGAGAAGCATCAGCCGGAGAACCCCGAAAAGGACGACCCGGAAACTTTTTTCGGGAATATCCGTTATTTTTGACAGTTTTAAATTTTACACCAAAGTCCGGAAAAAAAATATGAACCTGGATAACCTTTTCAACAAAGCACTTTTACTTGATCCTCTGCAAGTTGATGAGGGATTGCAGTTGTATGAAAATGCTCCTTTAAACGAGTTGATGGCCGTTGCCGATGATCTTCGCCGTCGTCATGTACCCGGTAACAGGGTCGGATGGATCATCGACAGGAATATCAATCTTTCCAATGTGTGTATCTCCGGATGTCTTTTCTGTAATTTTCATTGCAAAATTGGAGATGAAAATTCCTACATCACTACCATGGAGGAGTATATCCCGAAAATTGAGGAACTTTTCAGGGCAGGAGGCAACCAGGTACTGTTGCAGGGTGGCATGCATCCCCGGCTTGGACTCGATGATTACACCGGATTATTCCGGGAGTTAAAGTCCCGGTTCCCTGCACTGAAGCTGCATGCGCTTGGACCCCCTGAAATTGTGTTCATTGCGGCCAAAGCACGCAAATCGTACCGGTATGTGCTGGAGGAACTGGTTAAAGCCGGGTTGGAAAGCCTTCCGGGAGCGGGAGCGGAAATTCTCTCCGACAGGGTAAGGCGGATCATATCTCCCGGGAAATGCAAAACCGGCGAATGGCTCGACGTGATGCGCGAAGCCCACCGGATGAATCTCGTCACATCGGCCACCATGATGTACGGGCACATTGAAACTGCCAGGGAACGGATCGAACATCTTGCACACATCAGGCAGGTGCAGTCGGAGAAACCGGAAGGTTCCCCTGGTTTCGCAGCTTTTATACCCTGGCCTTTTATGGACGAAGGAACCGAATTGCAACGCCGCGGAATCACCGTCAGGAGCAATCCCGGTGATTACCTGCGGCTGGTGGCCATCAGCCGGATCATGTTGACCAATGTCCGAAATATACAGGCTTCGTGGCTGACGGTAGGTGCGCTCACCGGACAGCTGAGTCTTCATGGCGGAGCCAACGACTTTGGTTCCATCATGATGGAAGAAAATGTGGTTTCCGCCGCAGGTGCAAGCTACAAAATGGATGCGGAAGGAATTCAGCAGGCTATCCGCGATGCCGGATTCGAACCCCGGTACCGGAACCAGGCATACGAAGACGATACCTTCGGAATATCAGAATATCAGAATGAGGAGAAATCTAAAATCTTAACCTCAACCTTAACCTGATCCTGGGCCGGAGCGCAGCGATGGCCTATTTGATTATGTTCAGTTTCCGGCCGGCGTTGATAAAGGCGGCCACTGCCTTGTCGATTTGTGCTTCGGTATGAGCGGCTGAGATTTGCACACGGATGCGGGCTTTCCCGCGCGGAACCACCGGAAAGACAAATCCGATCACGTAAACCCCTTCTTTCAGCAACTCGTCGGCGAAACTGATGGCTTTGGGCTCATCATAAATCATCACCGGAATAATGGCTGTATTTCCCTTAACCAGGTCGAATCCTGCTTTCTCCATCTGCGAACGGAACCGGTTGGCTTTGTGCATCACGCTGTTGGGCAGGGCAGAGCTCTCTTCAAGCAGTTCAATGGCTTTCAGGGTTGCTCCCACGGTAGCAGGTGCCAGGGTGTTGGAGAAGAGGTAAGGCCGCGAACGTTGCCTGAGCATCTCAATGATCTCTCTCCTTCCCGAGGTACAACCGCCATTGCCGCCTCCCATGGCTTTCCCAAAGGTAGTGGTGATGATGTCCACTTTTCCCATAAGCCCGTAATGCTCGGCCACTCCGCGGCCTGTGGGGCCAATATATCCGGTGGCATGCGAGTCGTCGACCATAACCAGGGCATCGTATTTTTCACAAAGCCCGACAATTTCAGGAAGTTTGCAGATATCCCCATCCATGGAAAAGACTCCGTCGGTAACCACAATGCGGTAATTGGCCGATTGTGAATCCTGCAGGCATTTCTCCAGTTCTGCCATGTTGGAATGTTTGTAACGGAACCGCTGCGCCTTGCACAAACGTACCCCGTCGATGATGGATGCATGGTTGAGTTCATCGGAGATGATGGCACTCTCCTCCCCCAGCAGGGGTTCAAAAACCCCCCCGTTGGCATCAAAGGCAGCACAGTATAGGATGGTGTCTTCTGTGCCAAGGAATTCAGAGACCTTTTTTTCCAGATCCTTGTGAATCTGTTGTGTTCCGCAGATAAACCTTACCGATGAAAGTCCGAATCCCCAGTCGTTCATGATCTCCTGTGCAGCCTTCACCACTCCGGGATGGCCGGCCAGTCCCAGATAGTTGTTGGCGCAGAAATTCAACGCGGTTTCCCCTGTATTCAGCTTGATTTCAGCTCCCTGTGCCGATGTGATGATCCTTTCGGTTTTATACAATCCCTGTTCTTTAAGGGTTTGCAGGGTTTTCAGCAAATCCTGACGAATTTTTCCGTACATTTCTTTTGGATTTAAATTGAAAAGGCAAATTAACAAAAAGCGGGTCAGAAATAGGATGACAAATGGCAGAAAATGCATTGGCCTCTTTAAAGTCTTAAATCTTAAGTCTTAAGTGTTTGGATTCAATTACAGGGAAAGAAATTGCCTGGTGGCGCAGCCTCATTAAAGACTAAAGACTAACGATTTAAGATTTTTAGGTGGCGAAGCCTCATTAACGACTAAAGATTAACGATTAAAGACTATGAGTTGGTTTTCCTTATCTTTGCGGCAAATTTTCCAAAGATGACATCAAAGAGAGTTCGCGTGCGCTTTGCACCCAGTCCCACAGGGCCCCTTCATATGGGCGGAGTCCGGACGGCCTTGTTCAATTACCTGTTTGCCAAAAAACATGGAGGTGATTTTCTGCTTCGGATCGAAGATACAGACCAAACCCGCTATGTGCCAGGTGCGGAGGAGTATATCGTGGAAAGCCTCCGCTGGTGCGGACTGCTTCCCGATGAAGGCCCCGGTTTCGGGGGAAACTACGGACCTTACCGTCAGAGTGAGCGGAAAGAGATCTATACCGCCTATGCACAACAACTGATTGACTCCGGATGGGCTTATTATTCGTTCGATACCCCGGATGAGCTGGACAGGCTTCGCGCGGAAGCTGAAGCTTCGGGCGTCACTTTCTCCTATGGCCAGCATACCCGGATGCAGTTGTGCAACTCATTGTCACTGCCTGAAGCAGATGTCAAAAAGCGGATTGAAGAGGGCGAACCATATGCCATCCGGTTCAAAATGCCTGAAAACCTTGATGTAACCGAGGAGGATCTGATCAGGGGGAGTGTCACCTTTAATACCCGCGAACTGGACGACAAGGTGTTGTTCAAGTCAGATGGCATGCCCACTTACCATCTGGCCAACGTGGTGGATGACCATCTGATGGAGATCACCCATGTGATCAGGGGAGAGGAATGGCTTCCTTCGCTGCCCTTGCATATTTTGCTTTACCGTGCTTTTGGTTGGGAGGAGTCGCATCCCCGTTTTTCCCATCTGCCATTGATCCTGAAACCCCAGGGTAAGGGTAAACTGAGCAAGCGCGATGGCGATAAAATGGGATTTCCGGTCTTCCCGCTGGTATGGAAAGATCCTGATACAGGAGAAAACTACCGGGGATATCGCGAAGATGGCTATTATCCTGAAGCTTTCCTGAACCTTTTAGCCCTGCTGGGGTGGAACCCCGGCACTGAACAAGAGGTTTTTTCGTTGGAAGAGATGGTAAAGAGTTTCAGCCTCGAACGGGTGGTGAAATCGGGATCCCGTTTCGATCCTGAAAAAGCCCGATGGTTCAACCGGCAGTACCTCCAGCAGAACAGTGCACAGGAACTTGCCCGTCAGCTTGTTCCTCTCCTTTATGCCAAAAATATCACAGTGACTCTGGCAACTGTGGTAGCCGTGGTCGAAGAAATCAAGGAGCGGTGCGATTTCGTTCATGATTTCTGGGAACAAGGCCGTTACTTTTTTGAAGCGCCTGCCCAATATGACGAAAAGGCGGTGGCAAAACGCTGGAAACCCGGTATTCCACTGGCTATCGAAGAAATTGCTGCACTTCTCTTACAAACAGGAGTGTGGAAGGCCGAATCCCTGAAAGCGCATTTTTCGGATTTCATGAATGAAAAAGGATGGCATTTCGGAGATGTGATGAATGCCTTGCGCATCTGCCTCGTGGGAGGGAATGTGGGACCCGATCTCTTCCGCATCTGTGAAATCCTCGGAAAGGATGAAACGGTCAACCGACTCAGAACTGCCCTCGTCAAACTGGGACC
>CAYYJE010000009.1:30725-34132 GCA_964472165.1 uncultured Prolixibacteraceae bacterium
AATCTTCCTAAAAGTGGCTGCTATTGTCCCAGCAATGGGTACACAGTCTTTCTTTGGGGAGTCCGATGGCTTCCACCAGGTCGTCAATTCTTTGGAAAGTAAGGCTGGTAAGATTGAGTGTTTTCCGGATGGTTTCCGTCATGGCCTGGTATTTTTCGCTGTCCGGATTTTTATAATCCCTGAAGTCCGTTTCCTTGTCTCCCTCCAATGACCTGATTGCTTTCCGGGTGGCAAGTTCCATCGCCTTTTTTGAACGTGAAAAGTTCAGAAAATCGCAGGGGTAGAGCAGGGGAGGACAGGCTATCCGCATATGGATCTCCCGGATACCGGCCTCGTACAAATCGCGGGTGTTACCAATGAGCTGGGTGCCACGGACGATTGAGTCGTCGCAAAAAATGCCCGATTTTCCACCTACCAGCGACCGGTTGGGAATCAGTTTCATTTTAGCCACCAGGTCACGTATTTCCTGGTTCTGGGGCATAAAACTGCGTGGCCATGTGGGGGTATATTTGGCATAGGGCCGCATATAGGGAATTCTGGAATGGTTGCTGTACCCCACGGCGTGTGCGACACCTGAATCAGGGATTCCAGATACGAAATCGGCAGCTAAATTGTCGCGACGGGCAAGCGCTGCCCCGCATCTGTACCGGCACTCCTCCACGTTGATCCCTTCATAGAAGGAGGGCGGATAACCGTAGTAAACCCACAGGAAAGCACATATCTGCATCTTTTCGTACGGCTTCTTCAGCACTTCGGTACCGTCGGCTGTGATCCGTACAATTTCACCCGGACCCAGGTCACGCAGGGTTTCAAATCCCAGGTTGAAGAAAGAGCACGATTCGGAGGCCACAGCATAGGTATCCTCTTTTCTTCCGATTAACACCGGGGTTCTTCCCAGTTTGTCGCGGGCCGCAATGATCCCTTTTTCGGTGAGCAACAGCATGGAGCAGGATCCTTTTACCAGCTGGAATACATTTTCAATTCCGGAAACCAGGTCGTCGGCTTCACAGATCAGCATGGCCACCAATTCAGTGGGATTGGTACCCCCCTGACTGGTTTCAGCAAAATGTTGTTTTTTTTTCAGGAGCCTGGTTTCCAGTTCTTCCAGGTTGACAATCTTGCTTACCGTGGCGATGGCAAATTTCCCCAGATGAGAATTTACCACAATAGGCTGGGCTTCCTGGTCGCTGATTACGCCTATTCCGCTGTTGGCTGCAAAACTTTTCACATCTTCGGAAAACTTTGAACGGAAATAGTCATTTTCAATGCTGTGAATGGCCCGCTGAAAACCGAGCCAGGCGTTGTAAAATGCAAGCCCTGCCCGCTTTGTGCCCAGATGTGAATGGTAATCGGTGCCATAGTAAACGTCGTATACACAATTGGCTTTACCGATACTCCCGAAGAACCCACTCATACTTTCTGTTGTTAATGATAAGCGGTGCAAAATTGTGGAATGGAATCGAAAAGAAAAAGCATAATGAATATAAATTAACCGGATCTTTGCTGAACTCAAATTTCAAGGATATGACGCAGATTCCGGTCCACGTAGTTTCCGGTTTCCTCGGGAGCGGGAAAACCACCTTTTTGAAAGAGATCCTTTCCCAGCTTCCACTGGATCTGAAAGCGGGAATTATCCAGAATGAGTTTGCCCCGCTCAACCTCGACGGAAAGGAACTGCAGGGAACCGGAAGGGATTTTTATCTGCTGGAAGTCAACAACGGATCGTTGTTTTGCGTGTGTCTGCTCGGTGACTTCAGAAAGTCACTGGCTGCTTTCGTGGAAACCCATTCCCCCGATCTTCTGGTTTTAGAGGCATCAGGACTGTCGGATACCACTTCCATTGCGGAGATTTTTGCCGATCCGCTGCTTGCCGGCAAGATTTACCTGGCTGCCAACTGGTGTATCGTCGACGCCTTTCACTTCCGGAAAGCAGGAAAGATGGAACAGCGTGTACATCAACAGATCAGAATGGCTGATCTTCTCCTGGTCAATAAAACGGACCTGGCTGGAGATGCTGTACCCGGAATTGTGGAGCTGATCCGGGAAGCAAACCCGTTTGCTGAAATTCATACCACTACTTTTTGCAAAGTTCCTTTCCAAATGTCAAGAGTGCCACTGACCCGTTATTACCGCGAAGCCCCGGAGGCTGGGGGGAGACCGGAAATCCGGTCCATGGTGCTCAAATCATCCCGCAAGATAAGTTCCCCGGGATTGGTTCAGTTCCTGGAACGCTGGGCTCCGGAGGCATACCGGATCAAAGGATATGCAGCGACTCATGACAAAGGATTGCTGGCCGTCCAGTGTACCATGGGGCAAATTGACATCAGGGAGGTGAAGTACCCTTCACAAATCACTGAACTGATCGCTTTGACCGACCAGTTTTCACTCCACGGGTGGAACCGCTCCTTCCGGCAGCATCTGGGTGAACAATAGATTAATTTCTTGACCTGCAAAGCGGTTTGAAGGCCTGCTTCCATGAATTGCCACCATTTTTTCTATCTTTGTGCTGATTTTTAGCGAATTGTAAAGATGGCCCATAAAGCAGGTTTTGTCAACATCATCGGAAATCCCAATGTGGGGAAATCCACCATCATGAATGCGCTTGTGGGTGAGCGCCTTTCAATCATTACGTCCAAAATGCAGACCACGCGTCACCGCATCAAAGGGATTGTGAATGGTGATGATTTTCAGATTGTCTATTCGGATACCCCCGGAATTCTGAAACCCAATTACAAGCTTCAGGAAACCATGATGAAATTTGTGGAAACCGCCCTTTCCGATGCCGATGTAATTTTATATGTGACCGATGTCAAAGAGGACGCGGAAAAGCACCGGGAATATATCGACAAGGTGAAGAATGCAGGGATCCCGGTGATTGTTCTGATCAATAAAATAGACCTTTCAAACCAGGAGGAGGTAATCAGGCTCTATAATTACTGGAATGGAGTTTTTCCCGGAGCAGCGGTTTTCCCTGTTTCAGCTACTGAGAAATTCAATCTGGAACCGGTTTTCAATCAAATTCTGGAGTGGCTTCCCGAAAATCCCCCCTATTTTCCGAAAGATGAACTGACCGATAAAAGCGAACGGTTTTTCATGCAGGAAATCATCCGGGAAAAGATCCTGCTGAATTACCAGCAGGAGATTCCATATTCGGTGGAAGTGGAGGTGGAAGAGTTCAGGGAAGAGGGCACCATGCTGCACATCAGAGGAATCATTTATGTGGAACGTGATTCTCAGAAGGGGATCATCATCGGAAAGGGAGGTTCTGCCTTGAAAAAGGTAGGGACGGAAGCCCGTCATGAGGCGGAAGAGTTTTTCGGGCGCAAGATATTCCTCGAGCTTTATGTGAAAGTGGCGCCCGAATGGCGCGAAAAAGAGAATTCCATCAGACGGTTTGGGTACAGTGA
>CAYYJE010000009.1:34232-46883 GCA_964472165.1 uncultured Prolixibacteraceae bacterium
GTGGTGGATGTGGAATCGGGAATTACCGACCTGGATGAAGCCATGGCCTCCATTTTGCGAAAAAGTGACAAGAAGGTAATGGTTGTGGTGAACAAGGTGGACCACAACAACCGGCTAGCCGATGCGCAGGATTTTTATTCCCTTGGGTTGGGAGAGATTTACTCTATTTCGGCGATGACCGGAAGTGGAACCGGAGAGATACTCGACGAAGTAGTGGCGGCACTTCCGCAATCTGCCACTGATGAAACGGATGAATCGTTGCCCCGCTTCACGGTGGTGGGCAGGCCCAACGTGGGAAAATCCTCCTTCATCAATGCGCTTATCGGCGAAGACCGCAATATCGTGACCGATATCGCCGGAACAACCCGTGATGCCATTCATACCCGTTACAACAAATTCGGCTACGATTTTGTGATCATTGATACTGCCGGTTTGCGAAAAAGGGCCAAGGTGAAGGAAGACCTGGAGTTTTATTCTGTTCTGCGTTCGGTGCGCACCATCGAAGAGGCTGACGTATGTCTTCTGATGCTCGATGCGGAGAGAGGCATTGAAGCCCAGGACCTGAATATCTTCAACCTGATCCTGAAAAATAAAAAAGGAGTGGTTTTCCTGGTCAATAAATGGGACCTGCTAGAAAAGGACAACTCATCGGTAATTCGTTACCAGAAGGAGATCCGCGAGCGGATAGCCCCATTTACCGATGTTCCGATTGTTTTTATTTCGTCACTTACGAAACAGCGTATTCATAAAGCACTCGAAACGGCCATGCAGGTGTATAACAACCAGCAGAGGAAGATCAAGACCTCAGAATTGAATGAAACCATGCTTCCGGTCATTGAAGCCTATCCACCCCCTTCCTGGAAAGGGAAATTTATCAAAATCAAGTATTGCACGCAGTTGCCGTCCAGGTCACCAGGTTTTATCTTTTTCTCGAATCTTCCCCAGTATATCAAGGAACCTTACAAACGCTATCTGGAAAACCAGATCCGTGAGAAATTTGATTTTAACGGTGTTCCGATACAGATTTTTTTCAGGCAGAAATAACGCCCGCTCCCATATGTCCGTGCCGGACCTCAGGGTTGTCCTACTTTCACCAAATAGAACTATCTTTGTATAATTGAGAAATCTGTGAGTTATGGCCTTGAAATTTTTCCATCTGCCCCAAGCCAGGAAGTTCAATTATTCACCCCGGTATTATGATCCCGACCTGGAAGAAAGAAAAGAGCGGGAAAGCAGAATCAAATCGGAGTTGGGTATTCAGGACGAGCCTGGTTCCAAACCGGACAGCAGTACCTACCGTCCCTTTATCAAGGGTCAGTTCCGGAAAGCGATGAAGCGGGAATCGAAAACTTCGCTGGAGATGCGCCGGAAAAGCAACCAACGGTTAATCCTCATTATTGCAATATTGGTTTTGCTTTTTTATTTTGTGTTCTACCGGTAATCCTGGTTTCCGTGTCTGATGTGATCAAATTGTTGCCCGATTCCGTTGCCAATCAGATTGCTGCCGGCGAAGTGATTCAACGTCCTGCCTCAGTGGTCAAGGAGTTGGTGGAGAATGCCCTTGACTCCGGAGCAGGCGAGGTGGTGATTCATGTCAAGGATGCCGGCCGTACCCTGATCCAGATTACCGACAACGGGTGCGGCATGTCGCCTACTGATGCGCGGATGGCATTTGAACGGCACGCCACTTCTAAAATCCGCGACGCAGCCGATCTTTTTGCCATACGTACCATGGGATTCCGGGGAGAGGCTCTGGCTTCCGTGGCTGCCATCGCCGATATTGAGATGCACACAAAAAGGCAGGAAGATGAAACCGGGACTTTTCTTCATATCTCGGCTACCCGGGTGATTGCCCAGGAACCGGCAGGCTGCACCAACGGAACAACAATCCGGGTGAAAAACCTCTTTTTCAACGTACCTGCCAGAAGAAAATTCCTGAAGTCGGATAACTATGAGCTGAAGAATATCATCACCGAAATATACAGGATCGCCATCCCCAATCCCGAAATTGCCTTTCAGCTTTACCACAACAACACCCTTTTGCACGATCTTCCCGCCTCCAACCTGCGCAAACGGATAGTTTCCATTTTCGGGAAAAATATCAGTCAAAGTCTGATCCCCGTCGAAAGCACCACCTCGCTGGTCACAATCGGTGGATTTTCGGGGCTGCCTCGCTTTGCCAGAAAAACCATGGGCGAACAGTTTTTTTTCGTAAACCGGAGATTTATGCGTCATCCCTGGTTTCATAAGGCCATCATGCAGGCCTATGAGAAATTGCTGCCTGCCGATTCGTTTCCCTCTTACTTCATTTTCCTGGACATCGATCCTGCCTCTATCGATATCAATGTGCACCCCACCAAGACCGAAATAAAATTCGAAAACGAAAATGCCATCTGGCAGATACTCCATGCTGCAGTCCGCGAGACCCTCGGAAAAAACAGTGTGGTTCCATCCATCGACTTTGACCAGGAGGGAAGCATTGAAATCCCTCTTCCGCTGAAACCGGGAACGCATGTGCCTTTCCCGGAAATGGGTTACGATGCAGCCTACAACCCTTTCCGGGATGAGGAAGCCAAAGCATCCTATTATAATCCTGAAGTACGTTCAGATCAGAAGAATTTGCACCATTGGGAAAGCTTGTGGGCGGGAACGGAGAACGGGCGGTCACCTCTCTCTTCAGGTTCGGATCCGGCGTTCCCGTCACAGGAGTCTGCTCCGCGGGTGTCGGCCCAAAAAATCATGCAGGTCAAACAAAAATACCTCCTTCTGCCCGTGAAATCGGGTATGATGGTGATCGACCAGCGGAGAGCCCAGGAACGGATCCTCTTTGAAAAGTTTCTGGAGATACTCAGAACCGAAAGGGTGGCATCCCAGCAAATTCTCTTTCCGCATACTTTCGAAACAAATGGTGCGGATACAGGATTGTTGAAAGAGATTCTTCCTGACTTGCAAACCCTGGGATTTGACATCCGGGAGTTCGGTAAGGACACCTTTGTAATCAACGGCATTCCGGGAATCCTTGAAACTTCCTCCCCTGCCGATCTCATCGAAAAAATGCTGGAAGAATTTAAAAATTCACCTGTGGACGCCAGCCTCCGCATCCGGGAACAGGTTGCATATTCCCTGGCAAAGGCTTCGGCCCGGAATTTCGGGGAAGAGTTACTCCCCGACGAAATGGATTATATGGTGAACCAGCTCTTTACCTGTTCATCACCCAACTATACTCCCGATGGTAAAACAGTGCTGACGATTATTCCCATTGAGGAAATCGAAAAACTATTCGGAAGATGACATTATGACGTTACTCCGGTCTGCTGTTGACAATGGCCGGATTCTTGTTTACAGAATTGAAAAATAGTCGATTATGAGCAATTACAGACCGGTTTTCAGGGATACCCCGGTAGTCGTGAAGAACCTGATCATCATCAATGTCCTGATGCTGCTGGCTACTTTTATCATGCAGCGTGCCGGTACCGACCTTACCGACACCCTGGGAATGCATTATCCCGGTTCTGAAAAATTCAGACCTTATCAGATTATTACCCATATGTTCATGCACGGGGGAATCACCCACTTGTTTTTCAACATGTTTGCGTTGTGGATGTTTGGCCGTGTGCTCGAAAGTGTCTGGGGTCCGAGACGGTTCCTTGTCTATTACTTCATTACCGGTCTGGGCGCCGTAGCCCTCCACATGTTTGTCAACCATCTCGAAATCTCTTCCATGCAGCATTCCATCACTGCTTACAGCAATACGCCTGCACCTGAGATCCTTGAGAAGTTTGTCCACAAACATTTGGCAGGAGCCAACAAATCAGTAATTGATTTTATCACCAACTGGTACGACGACCCTTCCAGTACGGCATTTGCAGCCGAAGGCCAGAAAATGATGGACCAGATTTTGAAATTGAAAATGGATATTCCCACAGTGGGGGCCTCTGGTGCCGTGTACGGGGTTTTGCTTGCCTTCGGAATGTTGTTTCCCAACACCCAGCTGATGCTCCTTTTCCCTCCTATTCCCATCAGGGCGAAATATTTCGTACTGGGATACGGCGTGCTTGAGCTCTATCTCGGACTTACCAATTCCGGAGGAAGCATCGCCCATTTCGCCCATCTGGGAGGGATGCTTTTCGGATTTTTCCTGATCAAATACTGGAATAAAACATCAAAAAAATTCTACTGATATTTCAACTGCCTGCCCCTCTTTTCTGATGGATATCTGGACCGACATCAAAACTTCTTTTCGCCAGGGTTCGGTGATTACCCGGCTGATTTACCTGAACCTTGCCGTATTCTTGGTATTCAGGATTATACATGTGATTTTCTTTCTGGCGGGAAAACCGTACGGTTTGTTGCAATGGTTTGAACTACCTGCCGATCCGGGCATCTGGATCCTGCAACCCTGGTCCATACTGACATACATGTTCCTGCATTTCGATTTTCTCCATATTCTTTTTAACCTGCTGGTGTTATACTGGTTTGGCAGGATCTTTCTTGATTATTACACTCCCAACCAGTTGGTGGGTCTTTATTTGCTGGGTGGTCTGGCAGGAGGAGTCCTCTATATGGCCGCTTACAACCTTTTCCCGGTTTTTGAAGAAGTGGTTTCCACCTCCTTTTTGCTGGGGGCATCCGCGTCCATCATTGCCATCCTGGTGGCAGCTGCCTTCCGTGACCCTGCACGTGAAGTGAGGCTGATGCTGATCGGTATGGTTCAACTCAGATACCTTGCACTGTTCATGATCTTCAGTTATATCATCGGCATATCGGTCTCCAATGCCGGAGGTAATCTGGCTCACCTGGGCGGGGTCTTTGCAGGATGGTTTTTTGTGTTCCTGGAAAGACGGGGAAGCGATGTGACTGCACCCTTCAGCGTGGCGGTTAACCGGATCGGACGGCTTTTCAGACCCAAAACCTCCGTCAGGGTGGTTCACCGGAACCCGGCCCGTGACGATTATGCCTACAACCGTCAAAAAGCTGCCGACCACGAAGAGCTGAACCGTATCCTCGACAAGATCGGGGAGGAAGGATACGACAGCCTTAACAAAACCGAAAAGGAGACCCTGTTCCGGCACGGCAAATGATAGGGAATATCGGAATGTCAGAATATCAGAGTATCAGAATGTCAGAATACCTGGAAGAGTTTTAAATCTTAAGTTTTAAATCTTAAGTCTTAAATGACTTAAATACAAGCCCTTGCAAATCCAATTCTCTATGTTTAATGCTAAACCTCAACCTCAACCTTAACCTGGCCGGAGGCCTCTTGTCCCGGCCTGAGCGCAGCGAAGGCCTAAGGTTTCCAGGGCCATTGAACACAATCCCTGATTTCGGGGAAGAGGACATAATCTGCTTTGCCTTTCATGGTGAGGGTTTTTACATCGTGTCCCTTCAGAAGCTCCAGGGCAGCATGAAGCGTCTTTCCCGAAACTGATACATCGTCAACCAGGAGTATCCTCTTCCCTTCCAGATTGAGGCCGGGAGGAATTCCGGTCACCACCGGTTCTTCATGGCGGGGGTTATTCTGCTCATCGCGGTAATTCAGGGTTATTATCTGTAGTTCTGCACCCAGATGGAATGCCACCAGTGAAGCGGGAACCACTCCCCCTGTCCCGATCCCGATAACCAGATCTGTTTCAGGAAGCTCCGTTTCACGGAGCCGCTTTGCAATAATCTCAAACGCTAAGGGAATCATATGGTACAATTTAATATTCTAACCGGCAGAAATTTCTCCTGTTTGGGAACGGTCTTCATAAACAGGGATTTCAAGGAAAAAGGTCGTCCCTTCATGAATCACCGTTTCATACCATACCCTTCCGTTGAAATTTTCTGCTATATTTTTAACAATGGCAAGTCCCAGTCCCATCCCGCTGCTTTTGGTGGTAAAATTGGGACTGAACATTTTCTCCTGTAACTCCTGGGAAATGCCGGTTCCGTTATCGGCCACCGCGATGATCACATTGTGGGCTTTTCGATTCAGAGAGATCCTGATTTTACCTTCCCTCTCTTCGGGAATGGCCTGGATACCGTTTTTTATCAGGTTGATCAGGGCCCTTGAGAGTTGTTCCCTGTCCGCATTGATCATTACATTTCGGCAATCACCCTCATCAAAGCTGATCTTTACCCGGTCGTGATTTTCATACAATTCGATTACTTTCCCGATTTGCCGGGTCAGGATAAACACCTGTTTCATGGCGGTGGGAATCTGGGCGAAATTTGAAAATTCAGTGGCTATGTCAGAAAGGGTGTCAATCTGGTTGATCAGGGTCTGCGCGATTCGGTTCACGTAAGCCTGGTATTCCTGGCCTTCTCCCCTGAAACGTTGCAGATGCTGAATATTCAGTTTCATGGGGGTAAGGGGGTTTTTGATCTCATGGGCTACCTGCTTGGCCATTTCACGCCATGCACTCTCCCTTTCCGACCGGGCCAGCAGATCGGCACTCACGGCAAGTTCATCCACTTTCTTGTTGTACTCTTTTACCAGTTTCCCGATCTCATCCTCGTGGTGATACTGGATATGTTCATTTCTTTTCCCCAGCTCAATCTTTCTCAGGTTTTCACGCACGGTAGCCAGGGGAAGCGTAATCTGGTTGGCGATAAAGACAGCTACCACTATACTCGCAAGAAAGAGCAGCACATAAAGGTTGATAAAGGCAACAATAAAGGTGGATATTTCCTGGCTGTACCGGTCCTGGTGGGTAAAATAGGGCAGATTGATGAATCCCAGGTAATCCCCGTTGTTGTTGATAATGGGTTCATAAGCAGAAAGATAGCTCAGTTCCCCGATTTTTTCAGGCTGGAAATAGTTGGTCTGGAAATTTTCGAAAAGTTCAAAGTAGGCCTGCGTGTTTATTCTCCTGGAAACCAAACCCCTGTTAAATATTTCAGGCCGGGAGGAGACGATGAGATTGCCATCCACCCCATACATATTAATGTCGGTCTGAAAGACATTTGAAAGCTTTACCAACTCCGGCATCAGCCATTCCCTCATATCGACCGACATTGACCCCTCGTTTTCCAGCAAAAGGTCCATCTCCACGGAAATGGAATTCATCTTCTGGTCGAGGTCCTCCTGCAACCTGATTTTTGATTGTTCCAGGTTGTACAGGATGGTGCTCAGTGCCACCACCAGGAGAGAAAGGAACACAATGGAAATGATGGCTGCCTGGATCCTGAATTTGAGATCGAACAGAATTTTTCTTTTACCAAACGTGGGTTGGACGATCCGCAACGCGAGCAGTGAGAAGAGAAAATAAAAAACAAAGAGATAGGGAAATGAAATCAGGTAATCGATAAAGGAATATAACCGGCGGCTGACGATGACATAATTGTCTTCATGCGAGCGGTGAATGAGGTGTTCATATCCATCCCACACATTGTAGCTGAAATCGTTGTCCTCGAAATTATAAGAATAGATGTAGTAGTTATAGGGATAACTTCCGTGCCGGTCGACCAGCTCGCCCCCGAAATATTTGGCATAGTCGAATTTTTTATAGCTGGAAGGCTTGCGCATGGATTTGTCGATCAGCAATTCAGGGAAGCCGATGCCTTCGGATTGGATCTTGGATTTCAGGTCAATAAAAACGGAAACGCCGATAGAATCAGCCGATAGGGGATAGTGAAGTTTCCCGAAATAGGTAATCCGGCCATCCATGTTGTCCATATAATAAAAACTGGTGCCGGGCAGAACCGATCCCTGGTTGCTGATCATGGTCTCGAAAAAGGGGAAGCAGGGAGCTTTGGTATTTTGGGGGTGCAGAACTACGCTGTCGGCGCCGGTGCAAATCGTGATCTGAAGGTCATACTGTCGGAAGAAGCCGCTGAAATAGGTGCTTTCAAGATACTCATCCAGTTTTTCCAAAGGTGGGATAAGGTAATGTGGAATGTGGGGGTCGACGTTGATCTGTTCCTGGATTTCCACCAGGAAGAGTTCTGCCGCGGGGTCATGCTCGGCAACAAGGTTTCCTGCCATCAGTTTCTGGATGCCTCTTTCCTTCTTTTCCGTGGTCTTGTAAATCACCTCAATGGAATAAAGTGTGATTATGGCTGTGATGAGGATCAGATAGCTCATTCCGTATTTCCGGGAAGTGCGGCTGGCATAAAATAGGGCAATAGTGGCGATTATCAGGTAAAGCAACCCGGGTTGCAGGGCGAACTCCCGGGTGAAAAGGTAGTGGATGAAAAGCAGGATCAGGGTGGCTGTTGTCAGCAGAAGAAGTGATTTGGCCGGGGTGATGGTTTTGTGGGCTTCAGTGGTCATTCTGACCGACAAGAGTACCAATCCGAACAGCAGGAGCATAACCGATCCGATTCCCAGTACGCTTTGAGGGGTAATTTCATTGATCTGGTTCAGCGTAAAGGAGAAACTTGAGTTGAGAATCAGCTGTCTGATAAAATAGTCGGCTGCAAAATAACACACCCCGGTGAAAAAGAAGAGCAGAAAGAGAATCAGGGACGGGGATAATCCTGAGTTCCGCTCCAGCATGTTGATCCTTAAATCGTAATAAAGGTTCAGGACAAAGTAGAAAAAGAAGAGTGACAGGATCAGGAAATCACCAAGGGAGGGTAACCACCCGCTAAAGGCAAAATGAGCAGGCGAGAAAAAGTCAACCCGGGTAAATAGTCCGGGTATTTTAAACAGCAGGTGCAACCAGTAGAACGTAACCAGGATCATGGCCAGTACCAGAAGTTTGACGGTTATTCCGCTGTTAATCCTGGAGACCATCCTGCGGGTGTATATGAGCAGCAGAATCAGCATGGCCAGGTAAAATATTCCCGGGAAATAGACCTGACTTGATTGTTGATAAATATCTCCTTCGGGAACAATGGAGAAAAGGGGTTCTCCCCTGAAGTCCAGAACCGGATATCCCTTACCGGTCCCTTTTTTAATAATTCTGTAAGGTGCTGGTAGTTTGAAATCGTTTCTGAAACTGTTTTTCAGGTATTGGTTTTCATGCGCGTAACTGGTTTTGAGCAGGATCAGCCCAATAATTGTAAGTGAATCCTGCTGAAACGAGGTGACTGCATAATAGCCGTTGGGAAAGAGCACCACGGAGGAGTTGGGCTCCACGGACAGGGGAAGCCGGTCCCTGAATGCGATGGCCCGATCGGACCAGTAAAACAAATTGCCGTTCCTGTAAATCAAAAAACCGGTTCCGTCGGTTTCCAGTGACTGGTTGAAGGGGGCCAGTTCGTTGAGGTACAGGTCGCAGAAACCGGGCTTTGAGGTAATCTCACCAACCCGGGCAAGCTGTTCCCTGAGTTTTGCCTCCTTCTTCGAAAAGGTTTGCTGAAAACGATCAATTAGCTGTTTTTCGGGATTTTCACTGTAAAGTCCCTTCTCCAGAAATATTCCGGCAGCCAAACAGATCACGATAAGCAACAGCAATCGGTTCTCCCTGAAAAGTTTCTTTGTTTTACTCATGATGATACGGATCCCCCCTGAGAATTGACAATGCCCTGTAAAGCTGTTCGGCAAACAATAACCGGACCATCTGGTGAGAAAAAGTGAGTTTTGACAAAGATATTTTTCCGGTTGCTTGCTCACTTACCTTTTCGGAGAATCCGTAAGGACCGCCGATAATAAAAATGAGATCCCGGCACCCGGCCACCATTTTCTTCTCCAGAAATCCGGCCAGTTCTCGTGAAGAATATTCCTCGCCATTCTCATCCAGCAGATAAATCTCGTTCTTTCCTTCCATGAAACTGAGCATCATGTCACCTTCCTTCTCTTTCTGAACCCCGACAGGAAGATTTCTGCTGTTTTTTAATTCAGGTATAACCTTGAATTCAAAGGGAATATAGAATTTTATTCTTTTCAGATACTCTTCCAATCCCTGTTGTAACCAGGGAGCAACTGTTTTACCGGAGACCACCAGCCAAATCTTCATCCTTTGAAACTTCAATAAAATGCTTAAATTTACACTTAAATTTATGTGTGTTTCAGCTTTTGCATAGTTTTTGCATACTACAAAGTACAAATTTTGACAATGACAAAATAATGAAAGCATTTAAGAAATCTGTTCTTCTGCCGCTGATGCTCCTGATATTTTCTTTTTTTACTGTGAGTCAGGTTTTTGCTCAGATCCCCGACGAAATTATTCTGAGCCTGAAATCGGGAAATGCGAAGGTGCTGGCCACCTATTTTAACCAGAATGTGGAACTGGTCATTCCTGAAAATGACAATGTTTACAGCAAAGCACAGGCTGAACAGATTGTGACTAACTTTTTTGTGCGCAACCAGCCCGAGCGTTTCAGCATCATTCACCAGGGAGGGAAGGAAGGTGCACAGTATGTGATTGGAAATCTGGTTACTAAACAGGGTACATTCAGGGTTTATTTTCTCCTGAAAAAGACGACAGGTAAGGATATCATTCACCAGTTGCGAATCGAAAAACAAGAATAATATGCCGCTTCGCCACAGGATGACGGTGCAGCTTCATAACTATACCGGGAAAGTTGTTTCCTGGGCTAAGGGTGTGAGTTTGCCATTTATGGATGATGTGCCGGTATACAATGTGACACTCTTTTTCTGGCGGAGTATTGTCGATGGTGCTCTTACCACAAGAGCCTCTGCCATTGCCTTCAATTTTTTTCTGGCTCTTTTCCCTGCTATCCTGTTCCTGTTTACGCTGATTCCCTATATTCCCATTCCTGATTTTCAGGATGAACTCTTCTACCTGATCAAATCGGTCGTCCCGGAGAGCATTTTCGAAACGGTGGAAGACACTGTCGAGGATATCATTACCCGGCCCCGGGGCGGACTGCTTTCCCTGGGATTTTTCATGGCGCTTGTTTTTTCCACCAACGGAATAGCCTCCATGATGTCGGCTTTTGATGCCACCATTCACAGCATATACCGCCGGAACTGGCTCAGCCAGCGGCTGACCTCCGTGGTGCTGTTGTTTATCCTCTCCATTCTTCTTACCTTGGCAATTACCCTGGTTACCGGCGGACAAGTCCTCCTCGACTACCTGGCCAATCATTTTGTTTTACTTGACCGATTTACCTATTACTTTTTTTCATTCGGGAAATGGGTAATCATTATGGCGCTCTTCTTTTTCGCCTATTCATTCCTCTATTTCATGGCCCCTGCCCGCAAAACCAAATGGCGGTTCATCTCGGCGGGCGGTACCCTGGCTACGCTCCTCAGTATCCTCTTATTGTTTGGATTTACCTTTTATATCAACAACTTCAGTACGTATAATAAACTTTACGGCTCAATAGGAACGCTGCTTGTTGTTTTACTTCTTATCTATATGCTCTCCCTGATTTTGCTCATGGGCTTTGAGTTGAATGCAAGTATTTACCAGGCCAGCCAGGAATCACGGCAAAGCGATTCCCTTTTTGACCGGATGAGAAAACAAACTGCGGGTGAACCTCGCTGACCAGCCCTGAAAATCTGACAGGGTATGCGGAAATTCTTTAAATTTACAGAACTCATTTCCTGAAAATAAATTAAATAATTGTTCCTATGAAATCCAGACTGGTTAAAAGTGTGATAGTCGTTTTCCTGATTTTCTCGGTTGCATCGTGCATCGAACCCACTTCCACAGCCGATTACCTCGATCGATTCGAACGGTTTGTGAAGGATGTGGAAAAGAACGGATCCAAATTTAAAGGAAGTGATTGGAAATGGGCCAATAAGCGTTATTCGAAGTATACCGGTGTATATTATGACCGGTTCAGGGAAGATCTGAATATGGAAGAAAAGATCAGGGTGACCCTGCTCAAGGGGAGATACCTGGCTGCTAAGGGAAGTTCCTCTGTTGGCCGTCTTATCCAGGAAAATCTGAAGGAGAATGTGGACAAACTGGGTCAGGATGTCCAGAAATACCTTGATGAAAACCTGGATGAAGACATTGAAGAGATCACGAAAGGTGCACGCGAAATTGGGGATTCCGCGGTTAAAGTGGTCGAAGAGGTACTCCGGGAACTGAAAAAGAAAAAGGAATAGCCCGGTACCCTTCCGCTTTCAGGGGTAATCCGGTGGGTTCCTGTTACAGTTTTATCGGGATTCCATTGTAAAAGTCCAGGATTTTTGTCCGGAAAATGTAATCGTACCGGGCCTGTACAAGTTGTGCCTGGGCCGCTGTCAGGTTGCTTTTTATCTGGTTATACTCGACCGTGGTGACCATCCCCACATTGAATTTTTCTTCGGCATAACGGAAAGCCTCCTCACTGGAATGAACGGCTTTCTCGCTGGACACATATTTTTTCAGGGCCGCAAGTGCATTCGTATAGGCTTGTTCGATATCCTTCTGAAGCAGATTTTTGGAACTCTGGAACCTGTAGGTATAATCCGCAACCTGCAATTCTGAATTTGAAATTGCATTCCTGACCTGGTACCGGTTAAAGACCGGAATATTCAGAGTAAATCCGAATCCGTAGCGCTGGTTATTTTTCAACTGGTCAGAAAAGGGGATCACTTCCGATTCAAGCGGATTGTTGGAAATTGAGCGGCGATAGTTGTCGTTGTAGTTGTTGTAATAATTGGCTCCAAAGCTGAGTTTGGGCCAGCGGGCCCCTTTTGCCTGGTCGAGCTGCCGCAAGGCACTTTCCACCCTCATTTGTGCAGCCTGAATCTCGGGTCTGATTAACAAGGCCTGGTTGAAAATCATGAGCGAATTGAAATTCAGCGTTCCCTGGCTGAGATCG
>CAYYJE010000010.1:0-12483 GCA_964472165.1 uncultured Prolixibacteraceae bacterium
GGGTCCTGTCTCCCAAAAAATAACCAACTTTAGGCGATGGAAATTTTCAAAAGATGAGCAGGTACCGCTATTCCCTTGTCCTGTTGTTCTTGTGGTCCGGTTTGTGGTCCGGAGGACAGCAGATGGATCCCCGGTGCCGTCGTTCGACCGAGGGAACCGAATTCTGGTTTGGTTTCATGGAGGGGAGAAATACCTATGAGCATTACGTGGAGATTACGGTCTCCACCAGGGAGGGGGCTACTTTTTCGATCTCTATAGGTCAATCCGGCACCCCGGTGTATACCAATACCATCGGACCAAACAGTTCTGACCAGATCAGGCTTCCCTATAAGGATGTAGAACCTGCCTTGTCGGAGCAGGTGCTCAACCTGGGTTTACACCTCGTTTCCGACAAGCCTGTCAATTTATATTGTCTGAACCGTGACCGCAACTCCTCGGATGTGGCGGTGATGTACCCGGTGGAATCGCTGGGAACCGAATATTTCACCATGTGCTATACCCCCCATATCGACCCCAACAATTACAACCATGGCCGGAACAGTGAATTTGTCATTGTTGCGCCTTCGGACAATACTCAGGTTACCATCACCCCTGTTGCAGAGCCTGACGGTCCCGGACAGAAGGGAGTGCCTTTTACCGTGAAGCTTGACCGCGGGCAACTCTACCAGGTGCAGTCGTACGAGGGGGATTTCACAGGGAGTTACATCACTTCTGACAAACCTGTGGCGGTTTATTCCGGATCGCTCAGCACCACAATACCCTTCGAGGCTACCGGGGGCTGGGACCATATGTATGAGCAAATGCCGCCGGTAAACACCTGGGGCAGGGAGTACTATACCGTGCCGTTGTCGGGAAGAAAAAGGGATTTCTTCAGGGTGTTGGCTTCCCAGGATAATACGGTTTATTATATTGGCAATGTTGAACAGCCACCCCTCCGGAAAGGGGAGTTCGCGGAGTTCGAACTCAGTACCCCTGTCAGGATTTTTGCTGAAAAGCCGGTGCTTGTGGCCCAGTTCAGCCAATCGAAGAACAACGACAATGTGGCGAATGGAGATGGTTTCATGGTTCTGCTGAGCCCGGTAAGTCAGGCCAAAAACGATGTGACGTTTGTAGCCTATGATTCCCCGATTGTCAACATCTATTTTGTCAATGTGGTGGTGCCGGTTTCGGAGACCGGGAACATCGAACTGAACGGGGTGCGGCTCTCCCCTGAAATCTTCACGTCTTACGCAGGTTCGAAATTTGCCTGGGCCCGGATTGAACTCAGCGCCGGACCGCAGCGGCTCCGGAATGCCGAAAATTCTGACCGTGGTTTTATTGCCTATGTATACGGCTACGGACCTTATGAAGCCTATGGGTACGGAGTGGGATTCAACCTCGACCTGGTCCTGGATATCGGGAAGAGCATCGACTTTGAGGGAGATACCCTGGCGTTGTGCAACGGGAGTTCTATAAGCATTGATGCAGGACCCTATTTTGATTTTTACAGATGGGACACCGGCGACACCACTCGCGAAATTGAAGCCACAAAGAGGGGTCAGTACGCTTTGACAGCATCTACCGTTGACGGTTGTATACAACGCGACTCCATCTATGTGTATGTCAGTGATCCCTGGGTTAAACTGGGTAACGACACACTGGGGTGCCCGCATTCCAAAACGCTGGTGGCTGCCAGCAATGCCAGAGTGGTCAACCGATATGAGTGGAATACCGGGGAAAACGGCAGGGAAATCAAAGTCAGCGAACCAGGGGAGTACCAGGTTGCCCTGACTGACAAATACGGGTGCGTGGCCCGGGACACGCTGGACCTCAGATTTCATCCCGTTCCCACGGTTAAGCTGGATGGGGAAACCCATGTGTGCGGTGATCTGACCGGGATCCTGGAGGCGGAGGTGTCGGAGGGAGAACCCGGATGGAGTATGAAAAGCTACTTGTGGGTGTCGGATCCGTCGCCGGGAACCCTTTTTACCGGAGCTACGGTTTCCTCCGCGCACTATTCCATCCCGCAGTGGGGGGATTACCGTTTCATCTATTCCCTGACCACCACCCATCAGTGTGTGGTGAGTGATACCCTAGCCGCAGGCATTTTCGCAATTCCCACTTCGGATTTTATTTTCACGGACAATCCCGCCGATCCGTGTGCCGGATACAGCAGGGAGGTTTTATACACCGGGAGTGGTTCTCCGGCAGCTAAACTCGATTGGGACTTCGGGGGTTGCGTATTTGAAAAGCTTGACTGGAACAGAGTCCGGGTTTCGTTCGCCCCATTTGGGACCCAACAACCCTTTGTCAGTTTACAGGTGAGTGAAAACGGCTGTACGGGTGATGTTTCCCAACGCGCTTTCGGAGCAAGTCCCGACTTTACCATGACCACTTCCGCAAGCCAGGCCTGCGATTCAGATTTTATCGTGTTTACCGGAAAGCTTAATGTGCAGGATATCCTCGATTTCGAGTGGGATTTCGGGGATAGTAACCGGAGTACGGAACAATTTCCCGTCCATGCCTATACCAATCCGGGATTTTATGATGTCAGCCTGCAGATTACAAACCCCGTCACAGGCTGTCAGGCTGGTTTCCGGTTGGAAGATATGGTGAAGATTTTCAGAACCCCTGTGGCCCGTTTCTCGGTTGATTATCCTGTAGCCCTGCTGGGCCAGGCCACCCTCTCCTTTGACAACCTTACCGAATACGGGGAGACCTATTCCTGGGATTTTGGCGACGGTCATACCTCTGCGGAAATGCATCCCTCTCATACCTACGACCAGGTCGGGAAATTCCCGGTTCAGCTGATCGCCCATTCAGGTGTGGGCTGTATGGATACCCTGGTATCAGACGTGGATATCCTGCCGTTTAACCTGCATGCGCCCAACGCGTTCCGGCCCGAAAGCTCCATCGATGAAAACCGGACTTTCATCCCTTTCACCCTGGGTGTGGATCCCACCTTTTTTCATCTGCAAATTTTCAACCGGTGGGGGGAGATGATCTTTGAGTCGAAGAGCATCGATCACCCCTGGGATGGGAAAATGAAAAACGGGAATGAGGCTCCCATGGGAAATTACATCTGGAAAGCCTTGTATACCGATGTACAGGGATTTCACCATTCCCGCACCGGGCAGGTCGTGCTGATAAGATGAGGTCTCAAAAAAGTCTTAAGTCTTAAATCTTGAGTCCACTCCGAAAAGTCGGAAGGACGTTTAATTTAACTATTGTGTTAATAAATTTGTTGATAAATATTCACTTAAATTACTGTATATCAAACGTATAAACTTTGATTTGTCATAATTTTTCCTTACCTTCCACTCATCATTTATATGGATCAGCGTATGTTTAAACAGACTCATAGGAATACCCAGATTGACCTCTTCGGGAATGTTCCTCTTCAGCTGAGTGGCAAGGCCAAGAAGAAGTATGAAAACAGCCGTAGCTGGCACAACCAGTTCTATGACCAAATTGTCAGCCGTATTGACGAATCCCTCTTCAGTGCCCTGTTCAGCGACCGGATGGGTGCTCCCAACGCCTCCGTCTCCACTATGGTGGGAATGATGATCCTCAAAGAGGGCATGGGCTGGAGTGACCAGGATTTATTCGAACAGTGCAGCTTTAACTTACTGGTTCGCAAGGCTTTCGGACTCATTAACCTGAACGATGAGGTACCCGTGGAGTCGACCTATTACCTGTTTCGAAAACGGATTCACCAATACAACCGGGATCACGATTTAGATCTGCTTTCCGAGGCTTTTGCCAAGGTCACTGGCGAGCAGGTCAAGGAGTTCAAAGTGGACGGCCGCAGTATCCGCATGGACAGCAAGTTGATCGGAAGCAATATTGCTCTTTACACACGGTTTGAGATCATTCATCAGACCTTGCAATTATTCTTCAAAAACCTGGATGACAAAGGTCTTTCGCGTTTACCCAAGTCGGTAAAAGCCCAGTTGTCACAATTGTTGGAGGAAGACCCCGAGGTGACCGTTTACCGTCAAACCAGGGAGGAGATCAGAAGTCGCATGCAATCCCTTGGAGATGTGTTCTATAGGCTTATCTGCATATTTAAGAACGACAACAGCGATCATGCTCTGTTGCTAAAGCGGGTCTTCGAGGAACAATACAAGGTTTTGGAAGGCCATAAGATTGAACTGCGTCCCAAAGAGGAGATCCGCTCTGACAGTGTCCAGTCACCTCATGACCCCGATTGTACCTACAGGAACAAAGGGGACCAGAAGGTAAAAGGGTACAGTGCCAATGTTACCGAAACTTGTTCTGATGAATCGCTCAACCTGATTACCGACATCAATGTTCAGACCTCCAATACATCTGATGTAAACTTTGTTCAGCCTTCGATCAGGGCCACTGAAGAAGTGACTCAACAGCCAGTGGAGAAGGTTTACGCCGATGGTGCTTACCAAAGTCCTGATAATGATGTGTTTTGCGAAGATATAGACATGGTGTTTACCGGCATCTCAGGTGCTGAAGCCCGCTACATCCCAGAATGGATCAATGATGAGCTGATGGTCACCGATTCACAAACTGGTGAGATTCTCAAAGCGAAAATGGTTAAAAAGACCAAAGCCAGTACCCGGGACCGGTGGTACATCAAAACAAAAGATGGTACATATTACTTTGACGAAAAGGTCATAAGAACAGCTGAGCTTCGCAGGAAGATGCGGGGAAGATCGCTTGAGGAGCTTCATAAGCGTAACAATGTGGAAGCCACCGTTTTCCAACTATCTTACCCGCTGCGAAACAACAAAACCAAATACCGGGGCCTGTTCAAGACTCAAATGTGGGCGGTCTGCAGGTGCTTCTGGATCAATCTGGTAAGGATTGTGAAATTTACTCAACAAACTTGTCAAAGAACGTTTCAGACTGCCATTAAAGCAGTCTTGGTGGACCTACTTTTGCCCTTATGGGCAAGCTTCATGCGTTTTATGCGCTATCAGAGAGAAAACTATTGCCCGATTTTATCATTCAATAGTTTTTTACTTGTTGTTATTTCTATGACTGTTTAAAAACCAGTTTTAAAAACCACTTCTCGGAGTGGACTCAATCTTAAGTCTTAAGTGTATGGGTTCAGGGTTAAGAATTGGACAAATGGCGAAGCCTCATTTAAGACTAAAGACTTACGATTTAAGATTTTGAGTGGATTTATTGCCCGATGTAGTCGTGATAAGGCCGGTAAAAGGGGAAAGCGGTGTATTGCAGGAAGTCCTTCAGCAGGAAGCTGAGCGAGATTTCGCTGGTTCCACCCGACTGGGCGCCCAGTCCCGATACCGTAAAGTCATAGCTGTAGGTGAAATGCCATCTTTTCTTCATGTATCCCACCACAAAGATCAGGGCATCGTAATGGAAGGTCAGGTCCTGGCGGAGCCAGGTGCCGCCGGTGAAGCCATGGTAATTGGCCAGGAGTCCATAGTTGAACTGCCGGAAATTGCCCTGTTGCAACAGCACGACCTGGGGGGAAAGGTCAAAGGTCTTCCGCCAGCTCCCATGGACGTGAACAGGGATGCGGGTTCCGAAATGGAGTGAATATTTCCGGTATAATTTGGCGGAATAGGGGGCTTCACTGTACCAGCTCTGGGAGGGCTGGGCGAGATGGTGGACTGCCAGGCCGGCAAACATTTTTTCTCCGAAGACCAGGATACCTGTGGAAAAATCAGCGAAATGATATTCAGGATCGGAAACCGGGGTTTCTGCCGTGGGGGTATGATTCCCTCCATAGGGATCCACGTTGTCGGCGAAAACCAGCCTGCCCCAGTCGAGCCGGTTTTGATGGTATCCGATTCCCAGCGCTCCTGAAAAGCTGAGATTCTCTGTAAGCCGGAAGAGGGAAGAATAGATCAGGTCGGCCTGCAGGGAGGAGAGTAATCCCGAGGACTGCACATCCCTCACCAGGTTAAGCCCGATACCTCCCCTCAGTTTTTCCACCGGCATGTCAAAGGCCACACTCTGGGTTACATAGGCATCGTGCAATCCGTGCCACTGGTCACGGTACTGGAGATTAATGCGGGGCACTCCCAGTGTTCCTGTAAAAGCCGGATTCAGGTATAACGGGTTGGAATAAAATTGTGAAAAGCCCGCATCCTGGGCGGAGGTAATTCCTGCCAGCATGAAGAAGAGGATAGCCGCTGCAAAATGACGATACCGTTGGAGCAATGGTTTGTTTTTATTGTCAAAGTAAATAAAAATAACCTTTCGTACTGAAAGATAAAAAAAACCGGAATCTCAAAAAACTCTTTTTCCGGGGGAAAATCCGTTTATAAAGCCTAAATTTGTAACTTTCCCTGTTTTTAGGAAGGGCGTTGTTGGAATGTTGGTACAGGAATTGAGGATGTAAATCTTATCATAATTTTAACCTTATATTTTGACCCTATGGAATCGAATGAATCATCGCGCCGGATATTTTTAAAGCAAGCGCTGGCGCTTTCTGCCATGGCTGCAGTACCTGCAGTAATTTCCAGAACCGTATCTGCAAAGGGTATGCCTGAGATGAGGCTGGCAGCTCCCGGGGAGCGGGTCAATCTGGCCTGTGTGGGTATCGGAAACCGCGGGGGTGAGATCATCAATTCCCTGTATGCCACCGGCCTTGCCAATATTGTGGCGCTTTGCGACGTGGATATGGGTGCCCCTCACACCTTGAAAATTCTGGAGAAGTTCCCTGATGTACCCCGTTTCCAGGATTTCCGGAAAATGTTTGACGCGATGGGCAACCAGATTGAGGCGGTTTCGGTCGGAGTTCCTGATCATTCCCACTTCCCGGTCTGTATGATGGCCATGAGCCTGGGAAAACATGTATATGTAGAGAAGCCGATGGCCAGAACCTTCAATGAAGTGGAACTGCTGATGAAAGCGGCCAGGAAGTACAATGTGGTCACCCAGATGGGGAACCAGGGACACTCCGAAGCCAATTATTTCCAGTTCAAGGCGTGGGTGGACGCCGGGATTATCAAAGACGTGACGGCCATTACGGCCCACATGAATTCTGCACGCCGCTGGCACGGGTGGGACACTTCCATTTCAAAATTCCCCGACGGACAGCCGGTTCCGGATACCCTTGACTGGGACACATGGCTCTCCGCCACTCCATACCATGATTACCACAAAGATTTTGTAAACGGGCAGTGGCGCTGCTGGTATAACTTCGGACTTGGCGCACTGGGCGACTGGGGAGCCCATATCATCGACACGGCCCATGAATTTCTGAACCTGGGCCTGCCTGAAGAGATCACCCCCCTCAAACTCGAAGGACACAACTCCTTCTTCTTCCCGCAATCCTCCACCATTTCGTTCAAATTTCCCCGGAGGAAAAATATGCCTCCCGTGGAAATTACCTGGTACGACGGAGTGAATAATGTGCCACAGGTTCCTGAAGGTTACGGCGTTTCAGAACTCGATCCGAATATTCCCCCGGCAAGCAACGGGAAAATCCAGCCGGCTAAACTGAATCCCGGAAAGATCATTTACAGTAAGGATCTGATCTTCAAGGGAGGATCGCATGGAAGTACCCTGTCAATTATTCCTGCCGAAAAGGCAAAAGAAATGGCATCGAAGCTTCCGGAAGTGCCAGCATCCCCTTCCAACCATTTCAAAAACTTCCTTCTGGCATGCAAGGGACAGGAAAAGACCAGGTCACCGTTTGAACTGGCAGGGCCTTTGAGCCAGGTATTTTCACTGGGTGTAATGGCGCAGTGGTTGAACCATCCATTGCATTTTGATCGTGAGACCAAACAGATTACCAATGACAAACTGGCCAACGACCTTCTTACCGGTCCACCACCCAGAAAAGGATGGGAGTCCTTCTACAAGGTCTGATACCTGACAAAAAAATCCAACCTTCCGGGTTGGATTTTTTTTTGGATTGTTTTTCCTGAATTTATTTCTTTTTAGTAGCTGCAATAACGCCCCTGAAATAACCGATTGACTCTGCAATTCCCATAAAGGGGTTGGTCATTTCTTTTTCGTGTTCCAGACTGCAGACCCCGGTGTACCCAACCTTCCTCAGCATTTTTACAAATGCAGGGATGTCAATGATTCCACGTCCTATTTCCAGGGAATAACCCAACTTGGTGGTTCCCGTCACATCTTTGATGTGAATATCGAAAACGCGGCTGTGGTATTTTTTCAGATCCTTAACCGGATCTTTGCCATTGCGGGTATCGTGCCCGATATCGAGACACATTCCGATCCGCGGATCCAGGTTTTTGACATGGTTCCACACATCATCGGCATCCGGATACAATGCGATGTCGGGCCCGTGGAGATGGATGGCGTAGTTAAATCCATACTCCTTCACTTTTTTGTCGACATAAGGGAGCAGTTCGTAGTTGGGAACTCCCACTACCAGCTTCACGCCTACCCGTTTGGCATATTCAAATGCATTGTCGATCTCCTTTTCAGTTTTCATGTAAATGGGACCCACCGCATAACCGGTTACTCCCTTTGATTTCAGCTTGGCATGAAAGGCGGCGATCTCTTCATCGGTGCTCTTAAGCGGAAGATGAAAATCCTTGATGCAGAGGTAGTGAACATCTGCTTTTTGCATGGTTTCAAGGGTTTTGTCGAGATCGAATTTGGCGAAGGTATATCCGGCCATCCCCACTCTGAATTTTTCACCGGTTTCAGGGGCTGGTTGCGGACCAGGGCGTTCAGGGTTTTGTGCCTGTGCCTGAAAAACAGCCAGCAAGCTGACAAAAACTATTAAAAGGATTTTGTTCATATGGCAAAGAATTTTATAGTATGATCAGCAAAAGTACCATTTATGTTTTAAAAATCAACTTCTCCATTTAATAACGCTGTGGTGGTTACGGGGAGTTTCAACGCAACGAAGATTACCGGGGATCCTTTTCAGGAGCTTCGGACCGGTATACCCCGAACGGCTCAAACAAACCATAATGGGGAATCACATATTCTGATGCGGCAGGTGTGTGTTCTGGAGCATGGTTCCATGCTGTAGGTCCGTATATCCATGACACATCCTTCTTGTAAAAAAGTCCGAAGGTATTCTTCAGGCTCCCTGTTACTTCCACCACGATCTCATTTTCGCCATCCCGGATTGACGGGGTAATGTCGAGTTCATAAGGCTGCCAAGCAATCAGTCCGGCAGAATTTCCATTTACAAAAACTTCAGCCACAGAGCCTTTCCACTTTCCTGGTTTTACGGTATAGCGAGTACCCGGAGTTTTGGAGAGGTTGTAATGTTGTGTGTAGGCTACTTTTTGGGAATAGAAGGGCATCCCTGCATCCTGCCATGATCCCGGACCTGTAATCTTTCCGTTGGTGATTTCAAAACCTGGGGACGAGGGCATAAGCAGGAAATTTCCCGTCAGATACACGGGGACCACTTCCGCCAGGATGTGCATGCGGGGGGCAGTCAGTGCAAGTACGTTCTCCCCGGGTTTCAGATAACGGCCTATTTCATAGAAGGGAAACTCCCTGTCGACGAAATAGCCTTCGGTGGTTTTGGAAACCGGATTCCCGTTGATGCGCACCTCCCAGAATGCTGGGCGTTCAACCACTGCTTTTACGGATGCCATAGCGGAAATGTCGGCAGCGGTATCGATCCTGAAGTGGTAGAATACTTCAAACCGGGAATCTTCCCCGAACAGGGAGTCCAGGGCAAGATAGTTTTTCCTGTACTGGATTTTGTGCTGCCAGGGATTTCCGATTTCGACCCCGTTCTCCCGGTAGAGTGTTTGAAGTGCCTGCATGAAATAGACATCCTTTAATTCAGTCCGGGTTGTTTTCAGGTCCAGGTAGTTGATCACAAGTATGTTGTCGGATGTGGCACTGACTTCCATGGTACCTTCCGGTTCCAGTTTGGTTCCCCCGGCTGCCGGGGCCACGTAATCCGGTTCCCCGGGTTTGCGGGAGGTAATGGCATACAGGGCACTTCCTGACGGTTCCAGCTTTGTTTTGAACACTACTTTCCCTTCCCTGCTTTCTGAGGGATAGGCCGTGATTTCCCCCGACACGAGATCGAACCGGGATACATATTTGCCTTCCATGGCAATTTCGGCCTCACTTTGCTTCAATTCATGGGAGTTAACCACGAAAAGCAGTTGTCCGTCCTTCAGTATTCTGCGCTGGTGGTAAAGCATGCCGTTGCGGGTCAGGTCCTTCATGCTGAAATCACTGCCCGCAAGAAGTCCGGCGATGGCTTGATCATCAATATCAGCGGCAAACATCCATTGACCGGGAAAGCGGGCTGCCAGCTCATCTGCCATTCCGGAGATTTCACCATCCACGCGGGGAATAGTCCGGGTGAAGGCAATAAGCTTACCACCTCCTTCAAGGTATTTCCCGAGTAAATCAAGGGTTGAGCGGTTAATATTTTCTGTTTCAGAAGGAATCAGCACCAGCTTGTAATTGCGTTGTCCGACCTTTAAAAGCCCGTTTTCAACGCTTCCAAGTGTTTTCAGGACAAATTCCGAACCCAGGTCGTACTCCAGTTGTTTTTGTTCCATGCGGTAAACCAGGTGCTTAAAACTTTGCCTGATTTTTTCTATCGCCGGATTTCTTTCTTTGCGCGAAAAGTACATCCATGCGGTGGTGTTGGGTTGAAGCAGGAGTGTGGAATTGACCTGTTCACCAGCCGACATGGCCATACTGACCCGGCCGATGTAGTCGCCCAGCAACCTGTATTGATTCCACCAGGGTTCATGATAGGTGAACGAGGGGGGATAATCAAATTTGCGGACGCCGTTCATGGAATAAAACGACAAATGCTGATTGACGAAATTAATTCCCATCACACATTGCCAATCCAGGAGGCGCTTTTGGGTTTCGAAATCCATATCCCAGCCACCGCCACCATAAGTTTCACTCAGTATTCTTTTTCTTCCGGCCTGGTTGGCGACACTCCGGGCTTCCCGTACCGCCCGCTCATTGCCGAACTGACCGCCCAGGCCGGCACTGTCCATGCGGTTTCCAAGCATGTCGACACCCGGCATCTGGTGGTAGATGTAAAAGGCCGCTTCATCAAATCCATGTGTGGGTTCCGGCCAGCCATGTTCCCAGTAATGACCGGTCCAGCTCAGGTTGTTTGCATCGCAGTAACTGCTCCAGGGTTTTGCCCATCTGTCAATGAAAAGCTCCAGGATCAGCTGAAAGTAGTCGTGTCTTACTTTCTTCCAGTCGCCTGTCTCTTCCACCAGCGAAGGCAGATGCACCCGCAGGTCGTAGCCCCACCGGCTGCTGAAATCTTCCCACAGCCCGGGAGTCCATCGCAGCAGGGTTCCTCCCGACATGGCTGCTTCCAGGTTGGGTTCATCGGTGAAAATGCCGGGAAGGGTTTTCCCGAAATCGGCACGGCTTTTCTCATATCCCCTGGTCATGGTGAGATCCATGAATTTTGCGGTAACCCCGGGATAAAGCAAATCCACATAGGTGAACCCCCCGTACCAGGGGGATGATCCCGGATAGCTCTTCCGGAAAAAATAGTAGGTTCCCGGTTTCCCGGATTCCTGTCCCGCTATTTTCGTGATGTCTTCAAAACCACTCTCCGTTTTTCTCAGAATTACCTCTATGGTATCGGAGGGTATAAAATTGAGTTCCTCTAAAATTTCCATTTTCAACCCTGTTCCATGCCGGTAGGAATCGGCCATTTCAGCCGGGACATGCCCGCCGGCAAATCCTGATGGGTAGGAGTTCTCATCGTAAATCCACACCTTCATGCCAAGTTCCTTCCCTTTTTGAACGGTATAATCAAAAAGCCGGAACCACTCTTCCGAAAGGTATTCCGTAAGCAATCCCGGGCGGGGATGGACGAATACACCTCCGATGCCGGCCTTTTTAAATTCCTTCAGGTGGAAGTCGATCCCCTCTTCTGAAATTTGTTCATTCCAGTCCCACAGCGGGGCACTGCGGAATTCGGAGGGAGGGTCCGCAAAATGTTTTTTAAAGCCGGCAATGGTATCGGTTTCTGTGATTCCGCCTTCTCTGCAGGCTGAAAATACCGTGACAAAAACCAGGAAAGCCCCGGCAACTGACAATGTAACTGATTTACTCATAGTATGATAAATTATTTCGATATGGCATTCTTACGCTGTCTGAAAATAGACATTAATTTGTTAAATACACTGCAGGGTACAGTTTTCCGGCAGGGAAACCGTCTGCCGGCTCAATGTTCCTTCAGTATTTTCCATATTCCTGCAAGGTATCCCACATGGCCCAGAAATTGGCGGGAGGGACATCATCCTGGACGTTGTGGACGGGTGCAAATACGAATCCTCCCCCCGGGGCGAGTATGTCGAGGATGCGCTTAACCTCGTCGGCAACCTGCCCGGGCGTTCCGGTATTGAGTGTTGATTGGGTGTCGACACCACCGCCCCAAAAGGTGATCACATCCCCGAAATCACGTTTGAGCCCTGCCAGTTCCATTCCTGCAGCGGTGAACTGGACGGGATTCAGGATGTCGACTCCTGCATCAATCAGGTCAGGAATAATTTCGCGGATGGCGCCGCAGCTGTGCATGAAGATTTTTACATGCGG
>CAYYJE010000010.1:12583-45996 GCA_964472165.1 uncultured Prolixibacteraceae bacterium
CGGGGAGCAAATGAAGGGACCCCGACAGGGAGTCAGCATTTCCGAGGGGAGATGAAATCATGTGGTAATAGAGGTCGCGCCCTTGTTCAAATCTCCAGTCACATCCATAAAAGTCGGTGACTTCGGTCAGGTTTCCCGACACCCTTTTGACGTTTTCAAAATCAGGGATCCGGCAGGCGCCTATTCTGCGGGTATCCGACTTCAGGTACCGCAGGTTCTCTTCCGAGGGTGTGATGATCTGCTGAATCGGATCAACCCCGCTATCCCCGACGACCGGGGGAAGGCCCCGGTGTTCCATGGCCCTCAGATAGGCGTTTCTTGTGATGGCCGTAACCGTAGTTCCGGCCAGGTCGTAAGGAATCCGGTCAGGTTCCCGGTGATTGAGTGTCGCGATTACTCTTTGCCTGCTATTCATTTCATCATTCATATCTGAACTGGTTTAATTTTTGGCAACAACAGATGGATGACCAGCAGGGCTACGAGGTACCCGCCAGCCGCGATGGCAAAGGGAATGGCATATCCGTCGATGCCCACGTTCTGAAGGATTTTCCCCACCCCGAAGGCTGCAATGGCGCCTCCGATGCCACCCGCAAATCCTCCCAGTCCGGCCACTGTGGCAGTGGCTTTTTTGGGGAAAACATCCGACATCAGACTGAAGACATTGGCCGACCAGCCACAATGTCCCCCTGCGGCAATGGCAATCAGTCCCACTGCCAGCCACATGTTGGAAGTATGGGGCACCATGGCAACGGGCACCGCGAATAAACCACAGGCCAGCATTCCCAGTTTACGCCCTTTGTTCAGGCTGAATCCTTTTTTGATCAGCCGTGAGGAAAGCCAGCCCAGGAAAATTCCCAATCCCCACGATACCAGATAGATGGTGAAGAAGGGCAATCCAATTTCTTTCAAATTCAATCCAAACTTCCCGTTCAGGAACTTGGCTCCCCAGAAAAGGTAAAACCACCAGATGGGATCGGCCATGAATTTGGCGATGGCGATGGCCCAGGTTGCGCGGAGAGGCAGAATCTCCTTCCATCCCACTTTATTGTCCGTTTCCTGTTCACTACTGCCGGAATTGATATAGGTTACTTCTGCTTCGGACACATAGCTGTTTTGTTCCGGTTTCCTGAAGTATTTAAGCCAAAGGAATACCCAGATTAAACTAAGCGGAAAGGTCCATAAGAAGCCTGCGCGCCAGTTGTCAAAACTGATCACGACAAGGGGGATGATCAATGGGGAAAGGATGGTCCCCATGTTGGAGCCGCCATTGAAAATGCTGACAGCCAATGCACGGTCTTTGGCCGGGAACCACTCTGCAACGGCTTTGATTGCCGAAGGAAAGTTCCCCGATTGCCCCACCGCAAGGCCGAAGCGGGCAGCGGCAAACCCTATCCAGGAACGGGAAAGGGCATGACTGAGGGTGGCTACGCTCCATATGCCAATCGATAAAAGATACCCTTTCCGGGTCCCGATGGAATCGATCAGTTTGCCCATCACAAGGAAACAAACCGCATAGGCCAGCATGAAAAGCGTGTTGATGAAGCCGTATTGCTCCTCGTTCCATCCGATGCTTTTCTGAAGGTCAGGAGCCAGAATCCCCAAAGCACTCCGGTCGATATAAAGAATGGTTGTGGCTGCAAAAAGCAGGGCCAGGATCACCCAGCGGAACCTGGTTGTGGGTTTTTCAGTCATAATAAGTCAGGGTTGTGTCAGTTTATTTGAAATTCTTTCTGTATTCCGAAGGGGTTTTGCCCATCATCAGTTTAAAATAGTGGTTAAAATTGGCCAGGTTGTTATACCCGCATTCGTAACAGATCTGGGTGATCTGTTTGTCCGTTTCTGCCAGCAACTTGGTGGCGATTCCGATTCTGACACTTTTTACATAATCTATAAAGGTCTGTCCGGTTTTTTTCCGGAAGAAACGGCAGAACGAACTGGGCTCCAGGCATACCAGGCCTGCCGCATCCTCAAGCTTTACCCCCTCCTGGATATTCTGAAACACATATTCGTAAATTTTATTGATCTGGTCGTGGTCTTTGTTGTAATTTTCGGGAAGGGAGCCCGGAAGGGCCAGGTGTTCCCTTTCATCGATCCGCAGAAGAAGTTCAAAAACCTTCAGCAATTCTATGTATGATTCCAGGCCGTTGAGGGTGGTCATCCGTTGAAGTGCAACGGCTACTTTCCGGGTCACCGGTCCTTTGAAACAGATTCCGGTGTGCGATTCCCTGAGAAGATTCACCACCTCCTCGAGTTCGGGAATGTTGAAGAAATCGGAGTTGATGATATTTTCATAAAAATGGGTGACAATGCATTCGGGATCCGCATCTTCATCTTTTTCAAGCACTTCCCAGCAATGGTAAATTTGGGGACCCAGGAGCACCAGGTCGCCTTTTTTGTAGCTGGAAATGTGATTTCCCACGATTCTGCGTCCCGATCCTGAGGCAATGAGGTTTAATTCGTAGTTTTTGTGGGAATGGATTTTGTTGGAACGGGGATCCATTTTTAACCTTCGAGTAATAAAGGAATGTTTCTGGGGAACAGCTATTCTTTCGTATACAAACTCCATATACACAATATTTTCAGTTTTCCGTAAATGTAGTGGTTTTACAAACATCTTATGTCAAAATACAATGCAAATCAAACAATATTACACAATTACAGGGGAGTAGAATTTTTTTCATTTGCATAAGCTGTAGCAACTGTCTGAAAATGCAGTGCTGAAAGTGAAGGGAAGTTGAGAACCTGAAATTATTGCTATGAAATTACCTTTATGTGGGATTATTCCCCCGGTAGTAACCCCTCTTCTGAGTGAAGACGAAATTGACAGGCAAGGTTTGGCGACCCTGGTAGACCATCTGATTTCGGGAGGAGTGCATGGTTTGTTTCTGCTGGGAACCACCGGAGAAGCTTCAAGCCTGGGATACCGGTTAAAAGAAGAGTTAGTGAGGACTGCCTGCAAACTGGTTGGCAAGAGGATTCCTGTAGTGGCAGGCATCACCGATTCTTCACCGGGGGCTTCTGTGGAAATGGCCTGGTGTTACAAGGAAGCCGGAGTGGATGCGGTAGTGATTGCCCCTCCTTATTATGTGCCGATTTCCCAGGAGGAGATGGTTCATTACCTTTCGGGGATTGTTCCGAAGCTGCCTTTGCCGTTTATGATGTACAACATTCCATCACACACCAAGCTTCACATGTCGGAAGAGACGGTGGATGCCGCCCGCGAAATGGGCGCCATTGGAATCAAGGACAGCTCCGGAGACCTTTTCTACCTTTATTCCCTGATCGGCAAATTCAAAGCGTATCCTGAATTTGCCGTAATTGCAGGTACTGAAATGTTTATTCCCGAAACCATGCTTTTCGGGGGTCATGGGGCGATTGCAGGTGGCGCGAATATTTTTCCAGCGCTTTTTGTCGACCTTTATGAAGCTTCCCTTTCCGGAAACCTGGAACGGATCAGAATCCTCCGGCAAATCGTCATGGAGATTTACAAAACCATCTATTCGGTGGGCGTCAATGCGTCGAAATACACCCTGGGGATCAAATCCTCGCTTGAAGTCCTGCAAATCTGCAGCGGCTATGTCGCTTCCCCCATGCGGATTTTCAGCGGGGAGGAACGGGAAAGAATCAGGATTTCCGTAGAATGGGTGAACCGGATGTACAATAATTTCCTTACTTTCGGGAAAATTGAAATGGAGTGACTATGCAACTTCCTGTCATTGACCTGGTCATATTTCTAATCCTGGTGTTGGGGAGTGCCCTGTTCGGAGCCAGTTTTTTCTTCCGTTCAAGAACTGCTGACCAGTTTACTTCCGGTGGGCAGAAAGTTCCGGCCTGGGTTGCAGGCTTGTCCATCTTTGCAACCTATGTCAGCAGCATCAGTTTCCTTGCCCTCCCGGGAAAAGCGTATATGACCAACTGGAATGCATTGGTTTTCAGTTTCTCAATACCCCTGGCCTCTTACTTTGCCGTCAGGTTCTTTGTGCCGCTTTACCGGAGCCTGGGGAGCATATCAGCCTATCATTACCTGGAGGTGAGGTTTGGACGCTGGGCAAGAATTTACGCTTCGGTATGCTATATTCTCACCCAGCTGATGCGCACAGGGGCAATTTTACTTCTGCTGGCCCTGCCGCTCCATGCGCTCTTCGGATGGGAGGTGAAAACAATCATTGTGATCACCGGAATAGTGGTGATCGTCTATTCCATGCTGGGAGGGATCCAGGCGGTGATGTGGGTCGACGCCATACAGGCGATAATCCTGATCGCCGGGGCACTGGCATGCGCCTTTGTACTGACATTTTCCATGCCCGAAGGTCCGGGGCAGTTGTTTGAAATTGCGGCTTCCCACCATAAATTCAGCCTCGGTAGTTTTGGGGCCAGTTTGTCGGAATCAACATTCTGGGTGGTGCTGGTATACGGATTGTTCATCAATCTCCAGAATTACGGCATCGACCAGAACTATATCCAGCGCTATATGACCACCGGAAGTGAGAAGGAAGCCAAATCATCCACCCTGTTTGGTTCGCTTCTTTACCTGCCGGTATCGGTGGTTTTCTTTTATATCGGAACGGCTTTGTTCTCTTTTTATACGGCACAGCCCGACCTGTTGCCCGCTGCCCTGAAAGAACCGGGAACCGGGGATCAGGTCTTTCCCTGGTTTATCGTCAACGGATTGCCGGTGGGAATCACAGGACTTCTGATCGCTTCCATCTTTTCGGCTGGCATGAGCACCGTCTCAACAAGCCTGAACAGTGTGGCGACCGTCATCTATACCGACTATTATTCCAAATGGGCCAAAGGCAGTATAAGTGAAAAATCATCCATGAAGGTGTTGTATCTCTCCTCCCTGGTTTTCGGCATTCTGGGAATCCTGATTTCCCTTTCCCTGGTGGGTGTGGAGAGCATCCTGGATGCCTGGTGGTCTTTGGCTTCCATTTTCAGCGGGGGTATGCTGGGGCTTTTCCTGTTGGGTTACCTCTCCAGGAAGGCACGGAATATTGATGCAGTAACCGGTGTGGTGACGGGAGTGCTTGTTATTGCCTGGATGAGTCTTTCTCCCCTTTATTTCACGGAAGGCAATCTACTGGCATTCCGGAGCCCTTTCCATACGAATCTGACCATTGTGATCGGAACGATGGTGATCTTCCTGACAGGTTTCCTGCTGACGAAAAGCGTCATGAAACGAAAGAACAATTGATTGTGATTACGGAAGTGGTTTCCTTCCCTAAAATTCATTATATTTGGTTAAAACGGTGTGCGATGAAGAAAGTCAATTTTCTGTGGGCCGCAATCAGTCTGGTTCTGGTTTCCGCCATTGGATTCACGGGTTTGCTGACCTCTTGTTCCTTCTTCATGTTTGGGACTTCAAATGCTGAAAAACTGGGTTTTCCAAAAGGGAAAAAGGTGTTGTTGCTTCACATGGATGATGCCGGCATGTGTGAGGAGGCCAACGAGGCAGTCCGGTATTATATTGAAAACGGCTATCTTCAATCGGCTGCAGTGATGATGCCCTGCCCTCCGGCTCCTGCGATGGTGGAGTGGGCTGTTGCCAATCCGAAGGCCGATATCGGCGCCCACCTGACCCTGACCAGCGAATGGAAGCGATACCGCTGGGGTACCGTTGCTCCGGCCGGTCAGGTACCCGGATTGCTTGATCCGGAAGGCAGAATGTGGCACGATGTGCCTGATGTCGTCCTCCATGCTACCCCCGGGGAAGTGGAAACCGAGATCAGGGCACAGATCGACAGTATGATTGCCCTCGGACACCGCCCAACCCATATCGACACACACATGGGAACCCTCTATGGTTCTCCCGGTTTTGCGAAGGCCTTCCTTAAGGTCGCTGCAGAATACCAGATCCCTGCCAACGCAATTGACCTTTCGAACCGCAGGGTGGCCGCTTTTTTCAAAAAATCGGGATACCCCGTTGACGAGGAAATGATTCAATACATGAAAGATTACCCGCTCCCGAAACTCGATTTCTTCGCCAGTGTTCCCAAGGGCAAAACTTATGAGGAAAAGCGGGAGAATTTCTTCAAACTGGTACGCGCACTGCCTCCCGGATTGACGGAAATCATTTTTCACCCGTCGGTGGAATCCGAAAACCTGAAGACGATCACAGGATCGTGGCAACAAAGGGTGTGGGAGGCGCGCATGTTCTCCGATCCGGAGGTGATCGCCTTCTTTGAGAAAAAAGGTATCCTTTTTACCAACTGGATTGACATCATGGAGCGGTTCCGGGCTGAATAACCCCGACAGTTTAAAATAAACCATCACCTTTTCGATAAGATCAGATTTTTCGGTATAAATTTGACATAAATCAGACAAATTATTACTGGTTATGTTCGTTAAAATTCAGTATATTGCATGAATTGCAATGTACCTGATCAGATTTTCCGGAATCTGTTCTCTGACAGCTAAAACCATGAAATGCCCATCCTGAGTGAGGCGGGGCCGACCTGACCGTTCTATCCCCGCAACTGTACATGCTGTTTCACAGTGTATCGACTAACCATTCAATATGTATTAAGATGAAAAAGTTACTGACAGGTTTGTCTCTTTTATTTGCGGGGGGATTGGTGTTGTTTTCCTCCTGCCGCGAGGAAGAGCCGGTAGAGCCACCCAAGGCCGGCATCTTCTTCAGTGTGGCCGAAAAACAGGTGGCCTTCACTGCACTCACAAAAAGGGCGGAAACCTTTCTCTGGGAATTCGGGGACGGGGAGACCAGCACTGAACAAAATCCTGTTCACCTCTATAAGGAGGGGGGTATTTACGATGTAAAGCTCACGGTAAACGGCGAAGGGGGTAGTGCAGAAGCTGTCACTGAAGTTTCACTTGCCCTCTCCGATTTCCAGATGCTTACCGGAGGTTCAAAGGCTGTCAACGGGAAAAAGTGGAGGATAAAGGGTACCCACTCTTCCAAAGACGCACTCACCCTTGCGGATGACAAATTTACCCCTCTGGCTGCATTGAGTCCCGGAATTCTGGGGAGTGCCGGGCTGGGACTTCCCGAAGTGTATGAAGATGAGTTTATTTTTAAATCAGACGGGAGTTACATCCATGCCCCCAAAAACGGAGGTGCCTTTGCCGGACTGGTTTATTCCATGATCAACCAGAAAAACATCCTCAAAGCAACCCCGATGAGTCAGCAGTATGGCTTATGTTATACCGCCTGGGTGCCGGAAGCCGGAGCAAAATTCACGCTGAACGAAAAAAAGGACCTTACGCTGGCCGTGACCAATTATCCGTCAGGTACTGCTGCAATGGAACGGACTTACTCCGGTGTGATGACCCTCACTTTTTCGGGCAATGAATTTATCGGATTTATGGATTTTACCAGGGAAGTGATCGTCCAGGAGCTCACCAATGAGACGATGCGCCTGGTATTGTTCATGTGCGCCACCCAGAAGGCTCATTACAACAAACCTTCCAATGCGATCATTCTCACATTCGAAGTGGTTAAATAGTGGTGTAACACATTCTTTGTCATTCGAAAAAAGTAAATCAACTATTATGAGAAATAAGCTTTCAAGCAGAGAATACATCAAACAGTCAAGGCTATTGATGATTTTATTCATCATGCTGTTTGGTTTTGTTCCGATGGTTTATCCGGATGATCTTTCTGTGGATAGTTCGATTCAGCAGGGCTACCTGGTTACCGGAAAGGTCACTTCAGGCACTGACAATTCAGGGTTGCCGGGAGTAACCATCCGGATCAGCGGATCCCAGCGGGGTACCATTACAAACTCTTCCGGGGAATTTTCGATTGAGGTACCCGATTTAAACCAGGTACTCGTTTTCTCTTTTGTGGGGTTCAAAACGGCAGAACTCCCGATTGCCGGACGCAGAGTGGTCGACGTAGTCCTTTCCGAGTCGGTGGAATCCCTCGATGAAGTGGTTGTCACCGCCCTGGGAATAACCCGGAAGGAGAAATCACTGGGCTATTCTGTCGGGAAAGTGGATGGGGAAGAGCTGGTCAGGGTGGTCCAGGAAAATGCGATCAATGCGTTGGCCGGCAAGGTGTCGGGAGTGCAGGTCAGTTCCACGGGTGGCACCGGATCCTCTGTGAGCATGATAATCAGGGGTGCCAACTCGCTGAGTAACGACAACCAGCCCCTGTTCGTGATCGATGGAGTTCCGGTGGTAAACACGCTGAACAATGTGTCGGGATTCGGGAGCGACAACCGTGTCGACTACGGGAATGCCATTTCCGACCTGAACTCCGACGATATCGAAAACATCTCGGTACTGAAGGGTCCCAGTGCTGCTGCCCTTTATGGTTCAAGGGCGGGGAACGGAGTGGTACTCATCACCACCAAATCGGGAAAGAAGGCACACGGAGTGGAGGTGGCCGTCAGTTCCAACACGGTCTTCGACCGGCCTTACCAATATTTCCCGGTCCAGAAACAATTTGCCAACGGGATCTTCTCATTTACCCCCGGTGATTTTCCTCCCGGATATGTGCTGCGGATCAATCCGGCCGACAAGATGGGATGCGGGATTGAACTCGACAAGGAGTATTTTGCCGTTCAGTGGAACAGTCCCCGTGATGCCAACGGAGTGCAGGTTCCCACTGAACTGGTGTCGTATCCCGACAATGTGGCGAATTTTGTGCAGACCGGGATTACCACCACCAACGGGGTTGCTGTATCGAGCAATTCGGAGCTTTACAACTTCAGGATCGGGGTCACCAACATGACTAACCGGGGTATAGTCCCCAACTCCGACCTTTTCCGGAACAACCTGACCTCTTCGGCTTCCGTCAAAGTACGGCAGAATATCACCGTCAGTTCCAACATCAATATCAACCGGTCCTGGTCCAACAACCGGCCTTCGGGCAACAGGGGAACCAATCCCCTCCAATGGGCTTACAATGTCTATCCGAACCTCGATATACGCGATTTCAGGGATTACTGGGTGCCGGGAAAGGAAGGGCTGGAATCGGTGACCTACCACAAGGGAACCTATGAAAACCCTTATTTTCTGGCCTATGAAGTGAACAACAGTTTCGACAGGGACAGGGTATTCGGTAATCTGAAGGCAGACTGGCAGCTGACACGGACATTAAGCCTGATGGGGCGGTATTCGTTGGACCGCTTTTCTGAAAAGCGGGAAACGAAAATGGCTCCCGGTTACTCCAAGGAACCCAACAACGGGGCTTATGGCATCCAGGACCTGGTGAGCTACGAGCGGAATGTGGATTTCCTGGCCACTTTTGCCGATGAACAGGGTGATTTCAGTTTTTCTGTCTCGGGCGGGGGGAACGCCCTGTATAAAAAGGGATCTTCCATCAGTAACTCATCCAAATCAGGGGCAGGTCTTATCGTTCCGAATGTGTTTACGGTAAGCAACATCAAGTCGGGATCGTTGAGTTACAGCAGCGCCTGGAGCCAGAAAGCCATTTACAGTGTTTACGGATTGGCTAATCTGGGGTGGAAAGACATGATATTCCTGGATCTGACCGCAAGGAACGACTGGTCGAGTACACTTCCGAGGCAGAGCCAGTCTTATTTTTACCCTTCGGCCTCACTCAGCCTGCTTTTGAATGAAATGGCAGATTTCGGCGACCAGGTCGACCTCTTCAAGATCAGAGGCGGATGGGCAAAGGTAGGGAACGACACAGACCCTTACCAGCTTTACAATACATACGGGGATGCCGGTCAGTGGGGCGAAGCTACCCGGCTGGCCAAATCGGGACAGATTCTGACCCCGAACCTGAAACCCGAAGAAGCTACTTCTTTGGAATATGGATTGGATCTCGGACTTTTCGACAACAGGTTGAGGTTCGAAGGTACCTGGTATAAGTTGGAAAACCGGAACCAGATCATCCGCAATATTCCGGTGGCGAGTTCTACCGGTTCCGATGCCGTCAACATCAATGCCGGGCTCATTGAAAGCAACGGGTGGGAGTTCATGTTGTCGGGAACACCGGTGAGAAGCAAAGCGCTGCGCTGGGACATCAGCGTGAACTTTTCCCGAAACAGGACCTGGCTCCGGGAGATTTCTGAAGGCATAGAAGTGATTAAATTCTGGGACGATGCCAAAGGGGGCGCCTGGTCGTATGTCGGCGATGAGATTGGCACACTTTACGATGCGGCTATACTGACAGTCACAGACACGAATTCCCCCTACTTTGGGTACCCCATTCTCAGCACCAGTGAATACGAGTGGCAGGAAGTGCTGGTGGAGGATGCCAAAAACGTGATCGGGAACTACAATCCCCGGTTTCTGATGGGATTACAGACCGGTCTCACCTGGAAAGGCTTTTCGCTGAACATGTCGTTCGACTGGAGGAACGGGGGGCAATTTGTCTCTCAAACCCAGCGGTATGCGGCTGAAGACGGCAATTCCCAATTGTGGCTCGACAGCATGATCGATCCGGAAGGCCGCACCGGGAAAGAGCTGCGCGACTGGCTGGTGGATCATGAAGAACAGTATATCCGGAACGGATTTCATGTAGTGGGGGGGCCTACCGAAGATTACGGCGGTTTCCCTGAAAACTGGAGCGGAGTTTACGTAAACGACGGGGTATTTGTTCCCGGTGTGGTGGCCGTTACCGATGCACAGGGCAAGGTCACCTACGTGGAAAATCTCGGTGAAAACAATCCCATTCCCATGGTCCCCTATGCGGTGAGTTATCCCTGGGGATTTGCAGCTTCATCGACTTTCGATGCCGATTTTGTAAAGCTGAGGGAAATTTCCCTGAGTTACCAGTTCCCCCGCAGGGTGATGGAACGGATCGGAACAATCAAAGACCTCTCCCTTTCAGTTTACAGCCGGAATATCATGCTCTGGACAAAGGCAAAAGTGGGAGTTGATCCCGAGCGGGCTTTCCAGGTTGAAAGTTCCACGGAGGGAAGACGGGGTTCCCAGTTTAAGCAGGGAATCGAACGTTACAATGTGGATCCATGGGTGTTCCCGATTGGATTTAAGGTTGACCTGGTCTTTTAGAAATGAAAAAAATCTGACATTATGAATACGATTCAGAATAAAATTACGGTCATATTGACCCTGTTCGTGGTTTTCATGGTTTCATGCAAGGATTTGGAGGAGATGAACATAAACCCGAACGGTGTGGATCCACTGAATGCGCATCCCAATTTGCTGTTGCCGACGGTAATCACCTATACGGGACAGGCAGTGGTCGGACTCGGTTTTGGCGATCTGGCCGGAGTGATGCAACATACCCAGAAAGATGGCTGGTCGGGAGGGCACAATGCCTATGACTGGTCGAGCCAGGAGTGGTCGGGCTATTACGGCACCCTCCGGAATGCCGAAGAGATGCTGAAAAAGTCGAAAGAAGCTGGTCTTGAGTTTCATGAGGGTGTGGCGTTGATTTTCAAAGCCTTTAACTTTGGGATGATTGCAGATCTCTGGGGTGATGCGCCCTTCTCCGGGGCTCTTCTGGGAGAAGAGGGAGGGGAAAACCTGCAACCGGTTTTCGATCCCCAGAAAGATATTTACACGGGTATCCTTGCCATGCTCGAAGAGGCCAATACCCTGTTGTCGAAGAGTGCTGCTGAATACAAGGATATCAATCCAACCCAGGACGTGTTGTATAAGGGCAATGTGGTACAGTGGCGCAAGTTTGCCAACTCCCTAGCTTTGAGGTATTACATGCGTTTGTCGGTGAAGGAGCCGGCGACAGCCAAAGCCGGGATCGAAAAGATGACTGCCGATCCGGTGCGCTACCCGTTGATTCTTGATGCAGCCGACGATGCCGGATTCCCTTACATCGGGAACAGTTCCGGGGATTCCTGGCCGTGTAATACGGCTTATGACATCAGTGAAACCAACTGGCGCAGACTTAAAATGTGTTCGACGCTGGTGGAAAAGCTCCAGGCTCTGGGTGATCCGCGTTTGGCGGTATGGGCCGGTAAAATTCAGATTCCCCTGGTCGTCGATCCTGCCAGGCCGGCCAATTTTGACCAGATCATCGATGGGAAACGGGTGATTGCTCAGAATGTGGCCGACAAATACACCTCCACATTTGGGGTACCGCTGGATACCGACACGGAATATGTGGGGCTTCCCCCCTCCTGGGGAAGTGTTCCGCAGGCATACAACCTGAATCCCAACCTTGAGCAGGCTCCCTTGAATCCTCATGCTTCCCACATCAGTGAGATGTATAAGATGCCATCGGGCCCGATGCTGAGAGCCAGGCTGTTGTCAGCCGCCGAAGTCCGTTTTATTCTGGCGGAGGCTGCGCTTAACGGGTGGAATGCCGGGGGAAGTGCTGCAGACCATTACAATGCAGGGGTGAAAGCCTCCTTCGATGCCTGGGGAATTGCTGCTGCCTATGCTTCCTATATCGCAAAAGCCAATGTGGCATTTAACGGGACGCTTGCTCAGATCATCGATCAGAAATGGATCGCCAGCTGGACAGCCGCTGCTGAGGCCTGGTCCGACTACCGGAGAACCGGTCTCCCGGCCCTGGCTCCCGGTAAGGTGGTGAAACGGGCGGCGTTGCCGGTCCGGTTTTATTACGGGGTGAATGAACTTAACTTTAACCCTGTGAATGTACAACTGGCTGCCGATAAGCTGGAAACAACCCCGTTTACGGCCCCTGACGGCAAAAACAGCGCCTGGTCGAAACCCTGGATTTTGCAGGGAACCGGGAAACCCTGGTGAAAAACGGTGCTTCCTCTTCTCCTGAACCTGTGAGATTTATTTGCAGGATCAGCTGAAGTAAGCTATTTTGAATGAATTGAACATAAATAAAATTGTCAATGAAGAAATCTGTAATAATAGGGATTCTCATTATGCTGATCCCGGTGTTGGGGTTTCCCGGTACTCCCCGGAAACCCGTGGTACCCGAAACAGCACTTCAGGCCTATCTGAAAAAACCTGACAAATCTTTCAGGTGGAGTGTTGCCGAACGGCACCAGGCGGAGGGAGTAAGGTTTTGCCGGATTATTTTTACTTCCCAAACCTGGAGGGAGATTCCATGGACCCACGAGATGATCGTAATCGTTCCTGACCAGCTGGATTATAAACATGCCTTGCTCTTCATCAGCGGAGGCAGTGTGAAGGATGGGAAACCCAATGCACATGCATGGAATGATGAATTGCTGGTGGCAGTCGGAAACCTTGCAAAAACAAACCGGGTGATGGCGGCACTGCTTTGGCAGGTACCCAACCAACCCCTGTACAACGGGCTGAAAGAAGATGCCCTGATCTCATACACCCTTCACAATTACCTCGAAGACCGCGACCTTTCGTGGCCATTGCTCTTTCCGATGACCAAAAGCGCAGTGAAGGCCATGGATGTGATCGGGGAATTCTCCAAAAAGGAGACCGGGAAAAAGATCAGGAAATTCACTGTCACGGGTGCTTCCAAGCGGGGATGGACTACCTGGCTTACGGGAGCTTCCGATCCCAGGGTCAGGGCGATCGTGCCCATGGTGATCGATGTACTGAATATGCCGGTCAATATCGACTACCAGAAAACAGTGTGGGGCGACTACAGCATCGAAATCGAAGATTATGTAAAACTTGGCATTGCCCAGCAGGTGGGAACTCCCGACGGGGATCAGCTGGTGAAAATGATCGACCCCTTTTCTTATCGCAAAACACTGACGATGCCCAAACTTGTGGTGAACGGTACAAACGACCCTTACTGGCCGGTTGATGCGGTAAAAAACTACATTGACCAGATCCCGGGAGAGAATTATTTCTGTTATATCCCCAATGCGGGTCATAGTCTGGGCGACAAAAAGCAGGCTCTCGCCTCACTGAGTGCGTTTACGGCATTTACTGCCACCGGCACAAAATATCCGAAATGCAGTTCCCACATCAAAGAAAATGAAGACAGCGCATTCCTGGAGGTAGAGGCGACCCCCGGATTGCTCACTGACGCAGTTTTATGGTGCAGCACATCGACCGACCGTGATTTCAGGGATGAAAAGTGGATTTCCCGGAGTCTGGATGCCCGGGGAAAATCAGCCATTGAAGTGGAGGTGGGGTTTCCGGAATCGGGATACAAGGCCTTTTATGTGGACCTGGTATACAAAGCTCCTGCGGGACACGAATTTACACAGAGTACCCGCATGTTCGTGGCCGGGGAAGAAGGCCTCTTCCTGGAAACCGGCAAATAAGTCTGGAATGACATCTTCGCAGTCCGCAGTTCAGCGGATTGCCAGCTGTATGTACTTTACTTTTACCCTGTTCCAGGTATAGGTAATGTGGACCGTATTGTCAGCTCCCCTGATGAGGGCAGGGTAGCTGAATTCTCCCTCCGGTTGATCTTCGAGGACCATCAGCTCTTTCCATATGATTCCGTCGGCAGAGGCAAGCAGCGACAGTTTGTTACGGCCTTGTTCGATGGGATTGCACACAAGCAGTTGCAACCCGTTTTTTAAAGTGACGCCATCGATCCCGGAGTTGTTATTCACCAGCGAGGTAGCCTGCAAGGGTGTCCATGTTTTTCCATGGTCGTAGGACCAGGTTTCGACAATTTTTTTCTCCTTGCTGCGGCACAGCATCTGTATGCCCCCTTTTTTATGGAAGAGGATGGTGGGCTGAATGGCGTTGAATCCGTTGTTGTCAATCTCGGTTTTCTTCCAGCCTGTCAAATCCTGACCGGTAGTTTCGACATAGACTCTCCACATTTCACGTGTTTCATAGCTGGTAGGGCAGAGGAGGGTTCCATCTGGCAACCTTTCAGGTTTGTTTTTGATGGGGCCCAGCAGACTGTCGGGGATGGAGGTGGCATCTGACCAGGTGTCTCCCCCGTCGGCCGAGACCTTATACAATCCCCACCATTCGCGGGGATTGGGTCCCACTTTATAAAAGAGCACAATGTCGCCGTTGTCGCGCTGAAAAAGCACTGGATTCCAGCAGGGATAACGCAGGGTGTCGTTGACGACTCCGTCGGCTGCCATACGGGGGGCCTGCCACTTTCCTTCCTTCAGGGAGGCGGTATAGATGCACACATCGGGATTCTTTTCATGGGTTCCGCCAAACCAGGCTGCCAGCATTCCGCCGTTTGTTTCGAGGATGGTCGACGCATGGCATTGGGGAAAGGGAGCTTCATCGTAGATAAATCCGGAGGTGTTCACCTCGGTTCTAACCTTTTCAGGATCAGGTACGGAGTGGCAGCCCTGCAGCAGCAGAATCACTGTACTTGCGGCCATCACGCCGGCAATCCGGGAAATACGGGGTAGTTTCATACGGTAAAGTTTTATTCTGTCACAAATATACTTCATTCAGGCGAGGCACAAAGCCCGGGCGCTTCCGCCGCGGGCAGTGTACCTTCTTCTTCTCTCTAAATAAACCAGTGTTGAACAATAGAAGGTTTAATAAGTCAGAAAGGTTTTCCGGTTCCCTGGATCACCCAGATTTTGGACATCACATGGTCTTTCGATTGACCCGCGGGAACATAAACAGTGGGTTCCAGCCTTTCAATAGCGGCATTGTAATTTACCAGATACTTTTCATCCTGGTTTGGATTAGGGTAAGCAAAACGCAATGGGATTCCAGCGCTGTACATGGCAGCAGGTCCTGCCTTTAAAGCCGGATATCCTGTTCTGCGCCAGTCGAACCAAGGTTCAATTGTCAACCATCCGGCAATCCACTTCTGTTCCATGATGCGTTCCAGTTTATTGGTAGCCGCAGAATAACTCACATCAGAGTTGTTATAATAGTTGTTAAAGCTAAATCCGTTTTTCCCATCTGTGATGCCCCAACGGCTCAACGAAGCCTGGATTCCCTTTTTATAGTGATCTTCGGCAGTTCCTGAAACCGAAAAACCACCTTTCAACACGGCTTCGGCAAGCAGGAATTCTACTTCGGGATACATCATGATTTCAATACGCCTGTATGTCTCCTTGTCTGTCCGGTACCTGTCGTGAATGTAAGAGACAAAGGGGTTTTTTTCAGATTCGTATACTGTAGTGTTTTCACCGTAATTGTAGGTGACCAGATTAATAATCTCCATGCCAACCGGCATTCCCACATAGAGTGACGTATCAACGTCTGTTCGTGTAGTAGGTCTGTAGGTCACCGTCCAGGAATCGCCAAACATGTTGGTAATTTTTTTGTCAGTGGAAACGGTAATATTTCTGTCCCACTTAATCAGCACAGGATTGACCCAACGATACAGCCGTGGATCGTTCAGAGACTTCAGCTTATTCACGATTGTAGCCGCAGGCTTCTGATTATAACCGGGTTTTTTATAGGTCAATGGTCCGCCCGGAGCCGCATTGTCGGCGTTTGTGCCTATGTAGGCAATGATTGCATCATCACTGTTGCCGGTAAAAGCTTTTGCTGCTGCGTTATTGAACTCTGACACAATGTCGATGCCGAGAGCTGACATCTCGCTTTTTTTATCGTAAACCCTCATGCAGTACCTTAACCGCAGTGAATTGACCAATTTAAGCCACTTGGTGGCATTTCCGCCATACAAAACATCGGCAGATGCACTTATGCCGTATTTTGAAATATCCGGGGACGAGAAGATTTCATCTGCTTTTTTAAGATCTTCCAGAACGCCTTTGTAGATATCCTTCTGTGGGTCGTATTTCGGAAAGTAGAGTTCCTCAGCTGCCTTAAGGCTTTCAGTATAGGGAGCATCTCCGAAAAGATCGGCTATAAGTCCAAAAATCTGAGATCTCAGGGTGAGTGCGACTGCCTCAAAAAATTTGTTTCCGTCAGTCTGGGCATTTACGTAAATAATATTGATATTCCGGAGATAGTTGTAATAACTTGACCATGAGCCTTTTGGCCAGTCGTAAAGGTTTACTTCCCATGCACTCTCATTGGTTCCGCATTGCATGTACTGCAAAAGACCTGTTATTTCACGGGAATCGTAAAATCCCATGTCGGTAAATGTTTTACCAATATCGACCAGCAAGTAGGTGAGAATATAGTTGGATGAAACATTCTCAGGATTATTAGGATCTTTGTTAAGCTCCCCGAGGTCAAGGCATGATAATAAAGGTATGAATAGAACCATTATCAATACAAGCGAAATTCTCTTTAGTGTATTCATAATCGTATAAATATTTTAGAATTCAAGATTTAATTTAACCCCCAATGTTCCTGTCCAGGGCATGGTATTGTAGTATTCCACCCCTTGTGTCCAGGCTCCGCCGTTAGGTTTGTATGCCCTTTCCGGATCAATATTGTTTTTCTCCTTTGTCCATTCGTACATGTTGGCAGCAATCAATGAGATGGACGAAGCGGTCAAACCAATTTTGTCATTTAATTTTTTCGGGATTCTGTAGGTCAGGGCGATCTCCCGTAATTTTACAAAAGTCGCATCGTAAGTGTTCCTGTGGGGAAAAGGACGGTTTGCATAGCGGATGGCATTAAAAGGATCGAGCCATTTGGTGGTAGATCCACCAAGGTTTTCCACATAAGTTTGTACACCGTTTACGACCACCTGACGTACGCCCACATTAAAACAGGCATCCTGGTTAAGCACACCTAGTTGAGTGACGCGGGTCGCACCTGAATTTCCCGGCCAGGGAAATCCGCCATATTCGGCTGTGCGGCCTCCAACAGCTTCTCCAAAGAAATATTCAGGATTCTCCCTTATCTGTTCTTCAATAGGCCGGTTTCGATCATACGGTATACCGGAGAAGGTATCCTCCCTTTGTCCGTTATTCTGCTGGAACATCAAGGTTTTGGAATAATATTTTCCCCCCTGGTTCCAGTCGATGTTGGCATACAGTGAGAACGATCCCCAGGTTAACGAAGGTTGTATCCCAAGGGTGAAATCAGGATTTGAGTTCCCGATCTTTACCCTGTGCTCAATATTGTTGTCAACCTGGTATTTGCCATCAGCAGTGAGTAAAGGATAACCAAAATAAGGGGAAGATTCGTCTCTTACGGTAAGCATGGGCTGTTCCCAGAAATCGCCGATCATTCCTCCCTCGTAGGTCATGAACATACAACCATCTGTATTGTTAAACATAAAATTAGTCATACCTTCTGCCAACCGTTTTAATTTAGTTTTGTTTTGTGTGAAGTTTAAATTCATATCCCAACGGAATTTTCCGGCTATTACCGGAGTGGAGGTCACTCCGATTTCCCAGCCCCGGCTTTCTATAAGGCCAGTATTGATCATTTTACTGGTAGCCCCCGATTCCACAGGAAGCGAAATACTCAATACCTGATTTGCGTTTTCAACAACGTACCAGGTTGCATCCAGCCCAAGTCTGCTCTTGAAGAATCTTAAATCCACACCGATTTCTTTGGAAGTTGCCTTTTCTGGAACCAGGTTCGGATTTCTCAGGGTTCCTCCCATGTACATTCTTTTTAACGATCCCCAGTCGTTGCCAATGTTAAAATATTGATTAAGGCTGTATGGATTCGTGTCATTCCCTACCTGGGCAATCCCTCCGCGTAATTTGGCAAAGGTCAGCCATTCAGGCATCTTTAAAATTTCCGACATCAGAATGCTAAGTGAGGCCGAAGGGTAAAAATAGGAGCGGTTGTCTACGGGCAAGGTACTGGACCAGTCATTCCTCGCCGTCAAATCAAGGAATACCATGTCGTTAAAACCGAATGAAGCCATTCCATAGACGCTGTAAATTGCTTTTTCGTACCAGGAGCTGCTATAAGTAACATCACCTGCAACTCCGTTTGAGATGCTGTAAACTTCCGGAATGGTAAGCTGGGCTGCTTTGTTTGTCAGGTTCTTCCCGTAACTGTACATTCTGTTGCCGGCAATAAATGCATCCAGGGTCCATTTTTCATTCAGATCCTTCTTATAGCCGAGGTTGAGCTCCATGTTGGTCTCTTTTCTGTAAATATCGTCGACCAGATAACCTCCGTTTACTTGTCCGTAAGTGCTGAAAGCCTTTTTGGATTCACGTCCTTCTGTATAGGCATCCCTTAAAAACCTTCCGGTAAGCGTTAATGCATCGGTGAATTTATAGTCAAACTGTACCTTGGAGGCAAACCTGTCCCTGACAAAGGCATTGGTATTTTCGTAGGCCAGGAAATAGGGATTGTTTTGTTTTTCTTTTTGTTTAAACTGTAAAAGACCTTCCTGCCCAACAATCCAGTAATCCTCTAATTTACTGACATCGACCTGTGCCCCCATTTCGTAAAGACTTCTCACAATATCATTGCGGTCATCTCCTTCGATGTTAGGCCGGTTGTCAGATCCGGATTCCACCCAACTTATATTGGCTGATACAGACAATTTGTCGGTGAGATGATACCCGGAGTTTAGGCTGATCGTTGAACGCATAAGGTTTGTATTGGGAATAATGCCGGTGCTTCTCATGTCCCCGCCGGAAAGACGGAAGTACCCTTTGTCGTTGTTCCCGTTGACAGCAATATTGTTTGTAGTGTTGAATCCCTCCCTGAAAAAGTCTCTGAATCGTTCAGGATGCGAAACTGCAGGCACAGCTTCACCGTTGCTGTCCCATTGCACCCATTTTTCTCCAATGTCCAGTTGGGCCCCCCAGCTTTCATTTTCGTCCTGTTCCAGTTTGTGCGCACCAAGTTTTCCTGATCCGAACTTCATCTGGATGGGCATGTACCGATAGGGTATCTCAAATACATTGGAAGAGCTGAAGGACACACCAATTCCCTTCTTTCCTTTCGCTCCTGACCGGGTGGTGATAAGAACCACCCCGTTGCCGGCCCGTGATCCGTAAAGTGCAGCCGCACTTGCTCCCTTCAGAACGGACACACTTTCTATATCTTCGGGATTGATATCACTGATGGCATTCCCCAGGTCCGCCCCTTCAAAATTGTTGTTCCGCTGGTTCTTCATCGGTATTCCATCCACCACAAAAAGCGGTTGGTTGTCATTGTTCAGTGATTTTGCTCCGCGAATAATCATATTAACCGTACCTCCGGATGTGCCGTCCATCTGGTTAATTCTTACCCCTGCTACTTTTCCTGACAAAGCAGTTAAAACACTGCTCTGGCCTGTTGCAATCAGATCATCTCCTTCCACTTCACCTACAGAATAACCCAGGGCTTTCTTTTCACGCTTAATACCTAATGCGGTGACAACAACTTCATCAACGCCGATTGTTGAAAAATTCATTGTAACATCTATTGTGCTTCTTCCATTGACAGGTACCTCCTGTTTTTCCATACCCACGAAAGAAAACAACAAAATTGCCTGAGGCGATTCAGGTCTTATGGTGTATTTGCCATTGAAATCGGTAATTACACCCTGACTTGTCCCTTTTACCACAATGCTTACACCGGGAAGAAGCTCTCCGGAATTGCTCCTTACCACTCCGCTCACCGGTTGTTGGGCATACATACCGGTCGACATCAACAGAAAACTAACCGGTAGCCACAATCGCAAAAACTTTTTTTTCATAGATCGAGATTTTGGTTTAATAAATTCTGACATGAGTTCACTGATCAGATTAGGCTCTTACAAAGTTTATCAAAGAATCGCGGACTGACTAATGGAAATTTACTCTGTTTGCATTTAATATTTGCATATATAAAGCTTAATAAACTTTAATCGGGATTTTATGAGTTAAGATATCATCGACTCCGGTTTTCCTTTATCCGGAAATTACCCCCAGGTACCGGCCTATCCAATAGGGGAGCAGCCAGATGTCGCCGGCACTGAATTCCGAACGCCCTTCTCCCTGGTCGTCAAGTTTGAAACGGTTGGCATTGTGGCGCGAAACGGGCAGTTCATCGGGGGGTAATACCTCTTTAATGGTCTGGTTCCTGAAATTGGGATCCAGATGGTCCACGTCTTTCCTGTGGCTGTTGACGATGGTCCAGTCAACCATGTCAAGGGGATACTCCCTCAGGTACCAGAGGGCATCTTCGATCCCTGTGCCGGAAGCGCCGGTCAGGGCGGTCATGATATTCCACAATCCTTCCTTTTCCGGGCTTTCTGCCTTCCAGTGATCAAGGATGGCTTCCCGGTAACTGACCCTGAGGGTGTCGTTCAGTGCGTAGCGGTACAATCCCCAGTAGCCGCAATAATACATTTCATCGTCGGAATGGTTCCACGATTCGGAAAGAAGCTGACTGAGTTCCCCTGATTCCCCCGCAGCAACCCCAATCTTCCCCATGGGGCGCATCAGATTTTCAAGATAGCCGTGTTCCCTGAAGAGGTAATGAATTGCCTCCCTGTATTTCTCTTTCCCGGTGAAATGCCAGGCAGTCTGCAACATGGCCGTAATATTGGATGAATTGAGTTTGCGGTCACCTACCATTTCCGGGAAACCGTTTACATATTCCGGATTCCATCGTCCCCAGCGGGTGGGATTCCCATCCCAGTCGATCAGGTAAAATTCGTTTTTCAGAATGTGCGACATCAGGGTATCGATGAGCAGCACCGCTTTGTCCCTTATGGTGGGTTCATCCACCAGTTCAGCGATCACGCCGAAGGCGAAAATATGTCCGATGGCTTCGTCACTGCTGGTGGTCGATTTCCAGTCCCATTCCGGATCCCCGGCCCTTCGCCAGGCCGGGTCATCGTATTTATATCCCCTTCTGATGTATGAGCGGGAGGGGAATCCGGAGTTCAGCCCATTGACGGTATAAAGCCGTTCCATGGCTTCGAGCGATTCACGCACATTCCGGAGGGCCTCGTCCGACCGGGTCACGGCATACCTGAACGTTTCAGCAGCCAGGTACATCGATGTCCAGAGTCCGTCGTTGTCGGAATCCTCCAGACTACCGGTGGTCACGTCGCCATCGGTCATCGATGCCAGGGTGGCGTTAAGTCCGTGACGGATGTGCCGCTCCCTGACCTGCCGCTCAAATAGCATGGCCTTTTCCGCAAGCGTCATCTCCTCAAAAATGATATTTCCCAAACCGGCAGGTGTAAGTATCAGGACAGAATTTCCGGGACCCTGTGCCAGATGGAGCACCGTATCGGAAGGTATCCACCGTTTCGAGGCATAGTAGTCGAATTGGCCGTCTTCCCGGAGCATCATCGCACCGCGGGTTGATCCGAACCACACCTTTCCCCCTATGATTTCCACTGCGGTCAGTTCGGTCCACGGCATCCTCCGGCAAACTTCACCTGCCATTTCCCCCCCTGCAATCCCAGTCTCATAATAGCCGCTGTCCGTTCCGGCAATAATTCCGTTTTCTGAAACAGCAAAACAGGTCAGGCTGCTGTCGCGAACAATTTCCTTTAGCAAGGATTGACCAGGTGAAAAAGAATGGATCGAAAAATCTCCCAGAATACAGAAAATTCCGGAAGTGGGTTCGTAGCGGATATCCCTGATTTGTTCTCCGGGGAGGAACCCTTCCCAGAGGTTGCCCGATTTACCTGTCAGGACCATTTTTGTACCATCGGAAATAAGGAACAGGGAATCCCTGCTTCCCGCCAGAAGGAAGGCGCCGGGGAGGGTGTGGTTCAGGGAAAGATTTCCCCCAGCGCTGTGGCTGAACACCAGTTTGTCGTCGAGGTACACGAATTGTTTATTGAAAAGGGTTGTTCCGGCAATATTCCTGTCAGAAACCTGTCTGTCCTGCAAGTCAGCCACCAGGGTGCCCGGGAAGAGAAACTGCCCGTTTCGCGGCCGCAGCAAACCTTGTGAAGAAAAAAGCTGAATAGATCCGTTCCGGTCGCAACCCACCCACTTCAGCTCTCCGCATTCTTCCCCAGCCTGGTATTTGATGGAGTAATTCTGGATAAAGGGCTGATCTGGAAAAGCCTTTATTTTTTCTTCTTTTTGTTTTCCGGAGCAGGAGAGAAGGAACACTGAGAGGAAGATTACGATGGGAAACAGCGGATTTTTCATGTCATAAAGGTATTATTCCGGTCATTTAAGGTGGGTCTCAAAGAATTCATCCATGGCAGTCTGGCAATATTCATTCACCCGTTTTACCATATCCATGGTATGAGGCCAAAGGGGAATTTTCCGGTAAACTACCGGAATTCCTGAAGTTTCGAGCCTTGCCTTAAGGGTGTCTGACTGGCTTACTGGGACCAGTTTGTCGGAGGTGCCATGCAGGATCAGTGTGGGCGGATCCTGGTTGTCGATGTAAGCCAGTGGTGAAGCTTCGCGGTACAATCCGGGGGCTTCCTCCCAGGAACGGCCGATGAAGTGGGTTACCAGCGGCTGCGTCCGTGCATATTCCGTGGTGAGGTCCGCCGGACCGTAAATGTCGACCACTGCCCTGATCCGGTAATTTCCCGGCAATGAATCAACAACTGCTTTTTCTCTCTCCTGTTTCCATCCATAAGCAGTCAGCATAGCCAGGTGGGCTCCTGCCGATCCCCCGATCAGGGCAATTCGTTCCGGATCGTAGCCGTAATTTCCGCCATTTTTGAAAAGCCATTCCACGGCATCGGCAACATCCTCCACGCAGGCGGGATAGGGTGCATCTTTCAGCAGGCGGTAGGAGACTGTGGCCGTGATGTATCCTTTCCGGGCGTATGATACCAGGTAGACCAGGTAATCGGAGCGTTTCCCCCCCTTCCATCCACCCCCGTGAATGAATACCAGCAGCGGGGCGGGCTGCCGCAGGGTGTCGGGAATGTAAAGGTCCAGTTGCAGCGACTTGCCGTCCGCATTTTTATATTCGATATCCCTGATCTCCCTGATCGTGGCCGGTACCGCAGGGGTTTTGTCGATAAGTTCCTCCAGCCCCAGAAAGAGTGCAGCGTATGCGGGTGCCATAAAATGATATCCTACAGGAGGCTTCTCCGGATTCAGGGCTGACCACAGGCGGGGAAGGGCTAACAGGACCAGCAGGGCCAGAATCAGGGAGAGCAGGATCAAGACTGTTTTTCTGAGTCGTTTCATGGTTGCGTATTTTGGGAGGGATTCATTCTGAGGATGAAAATCTGTTTTACGGGAAGTTCTCCCGTTTGGGGGGTAACCATCCGGTTAAAAGCGATAAGCGTACCGTCGTTCGACCATACCGGATTGGAGGGAGGGTTGGCTGAGGGGGCTGTAAGGATTTTGACCCGCTTCTTAAACGGACGGTCACTGACTTCACATTCCACGAGACAGTTGTTCCAGATATAACAGACCGACTTGTCCCCGGGTCTCCAGCGGGCTCCGCTTTGCACATCCGATGTGTGCAGGGTGAGCTGAGAGGGGGTTCCTCCTTCCGGGGATATAAGGAAGAGCTGCCTGATCCCGGTGGAATCAGATGCCACAAAAGCAATCTTCTTTCCGTCGGAAGAGGAGCGTACCACTCCGCTGCACCCGGGGTAAGGTGTGAAGGCCGTAAAAGTAAGCCTGCGCTGGCCAGTTCCGGCGGGGGGCATGGGCATGGACACAGGCGTACCTTCCAGAGGGCCGTCATCTCCCCGGACATGGATCGAGTCAGGAATGTCGACCACAAAGAGTTCGTCTACCTGTTTCCCATCCCGGGAGGTCACCCTTCCCAGAAAAGCGCGTGCCACCTGCCATGATCCGTCCGGCCTGAGGTATCCCCGGCTGCCCACCCAACTGTCGGAAGCTGCATGGCTGATCTGGTCACTCCCCGGCTCCGGATCGGGAACCACCCTGACCACCAATGCGCTGAACCATTCACCCTGTACATTTTCCCCTGCTACGTCCTGGTCGACGGTGATGCCGGGAAGACGGGCGGAAACGCCGATGGTTCTCAGGTTGAGTACGACACCGGTGGAGTCTTCCAGTTTTTTGAGGATGGCATCGTTGTAAGTGAAGCCGATCCATTTGCCGTCGCGGCTCCATTCGTGCCGGTGGGTGCCTCCCCGCAAAGCCCCCGGGGTATAGGGGAAGGTCACATCCCTTGAATCCATGAAAACCGGGTGGCGGTCAGCCGGAACGATCACCCCGGTGCGCCGCCATTGCTGGTAGGGATTCTGGGGCGTACAGTTCTGCAACCCGTGGATGAAAATCACTTGATCCTCAAGTGGATGATAGCTCGCAGCCCCGACACCGGGCCCATACTCACCATTGCCTGGAATATCGTAAATGACTTCCGTTTCCCCGGTCACGGTATTTACCCTTTCAATCGATCCGCAACCCCCGATTCCCCCGGTTTCACTCCGGGTATCGTAAACCAGCCACTTACCGTCAGGAGAGAAGTTGTCGTTGTTGTCAAGGTCGTGGTTTTTGGATTCATCGAAGGTAACCTGCTCTTCATTCAGGTATTGCTCGGGGGAACTGCATCCACAATGGAACAACCATCCTGCAACCAGGATTATAATGCATTTTCCTTTCATTCTGGAAATACTTGAAGTGCCCGACCGCCATTTGTCCTCTTGATTGAGTACCAGCTGATATACACTGCTGATGCCAGGAATATCAGGTGTACGAAAAACTTCCCGCATACCAGTCCGCAAAGGGTGAGCCCTTTGACCTGCCCCGGATTTTCAAAAAAGCCGAGCCGTAAAAAGGCTACCGCCATGCAGCTCCAGATAAGCAGCAAAAAGAGGTTCCGCACGGTGTGATCCTTTCTTTGGAGCCGGGCAGTGGACATCCCCACGAGAAGAGCTGACAGGAAAATCAGCAGAAAGTAGAGGGTAAAAGGGGAGCTTCCCGGGGCTTCGGGATAGATATCCCTGAGGAAATCGATCACCGTATGGCAGAAAGTGAGGGTTATCCCGAATTGCCAGGCCACGGAGGGATATCCCATTGTCAGCAGGATCATCAGAAAGCCGTAAACTGCGAAGTTGCTCAGCAGTTTGGCCAGATCCACGGCCCCTGGCATCAAAAACAGGCCTTGTCGATAATTTCCGTCCACATATGGATCAAGGGAGTGGGGGATCAGCCAGAAAACCACCAGGGCTGCCAGGAAAGTGATTGCCAGTTCAGCGAGGGCATTGCCGGGATGGGATGAAGGTTTTTCCGGTGGATCACTCATTGCCGGGCATGAATCCCTGCAGCACGACCAGCATGCAACTCCCAGGCCGGCACCCAGCAACATGCCGAAAGTGAATTCCATGGCTTTCCACCAGCTGTTGAAGATCACTCCTGGGAGCTGGAATCCGGTTACCATCCAGAGGCTTCCCAGGCCAAAACCGGCTCCTCCGCCGATCAAGCCCCCCAGAGCCATGCGGCTGATTATCCTGAAGCCGGTGGGAGAGACCCTTTTGCGAAGATAGTACAGCATCAGCAGGGAGCCTGTCAGAAAAGCAGCCCATGATTCAGGCCGCGGCTGGGCAGGATCGGAAAAGTAGACCAGCATGGGTTGGTTCACAAGTTTAAAACCTGCCACCATACCTGCCAGAAGGAGTAAAAACGTTGTGACAATGGTTTTCCGGGAGAGGTTCCGGTAGACCAGTCCCAGGGAAAGTACAATGCCGCCTGTCAATCCCCAGACGCTCCCCTTGAGGGTGGTTCCCAGCAATCCCCACCAGAGGGTGTCGCCATTCTTCAGCAATCCGAGGGTCTGTCCATAAGTCATCTCTCCTCCCAGTCCAATCCCCACCGCACTGAAAAGGGTCAGTATGGAGGCACTCTTAACGGGGAGCCTGAGTAACAGGGCCAGGCTCATGGCCACAAAAGCACCGGGAATCATCGCCCCGAACGGACCACCGCCAATGTACCCCCGGAGACCCCATCCGAGCAGCATGGCAACCGACGGGAAAATGATATAACTCCAAAGATGAGGTGATAGTTCTGCACGCCGGGGATTTTTCTGAATCTTTTCTTCGGGTTGATTCATCGCTTGTGGTTTTATTGGTTTGATCAGGTTATGAAGGACCTATACAAAGTAAAAACATCGCTTCGATTTTTACTTCTGGTTTTTTATTCATCTTGCATTTTATTTTAACTTTGACTTTTCCCAGTGACTCTGCACATGAAGAAAGTGAACAACCCTTTAACCCTGATCCTCTCCTTTACGGTACTCCTTATTTTTCACTCCTGCACGGGTGATCTCGGGGAGGTGAAAGAAGTCAAACTGGGGATCTCTCCCGAATTCGGGCTGCCCATCGCCAGGGCCGAACTCTTTATCGCCGATGCTTTCCGGGAAGAGGCGAACTGGAACCTCTCCTGTTACGCCGATTCCAAAGGACTCCTCCATATCCGCATCAGTGAAAATCTGGACACCCTTAAAATCAGGGAGTTGCTATTTGATTCCCTTGAGAATATGGGAAACCTGTACGACTCCATTGTCCTGCCACGCGTACCCAAAGGAATCTCCATTGAAAGTCCGGTAACCTATTTCAAGATGCACCTTGATTCTTTCGACATCGATCAGCAAATCGATTCCCTGATCCTGAACGACGGGATGATCGAGTTTAATTTCGAAACCTGGGAAAACTATGATTCCGAGTTCTCTGTAGTCGTGCCCAATCTTACGGATGCTCAAGGGCTTCCCATTCGTTTTGAGGAGTTCAAACCTTCGGCTTCCAATCACATTGTGGTCATGTCGCTTCGTGACAGCAAGCTGAAGATCAACACGTCACCCACTTCAAAAGGGATATTTACTGTGAACCTGGGGTACCTCATCACGGGAAAAACGACGAGTTCCGGCAAACCGGCACCTGTGATTTATGTCAGGATGTACGGCCTCGACATCCATGCGGCATATGGGAAACTCAGAAACCTGCCGGTTGACATTGAACCATGGTCCAGGAGTTTGCCGGAATTTGACCTGATTGAGGAAGACGAAGCTGAACTCGACCTGGCCAAACCCGATATTAACCTGTTGTTCCTGAACCAGGTCGGATTTCCTTTCAAATTCGACATCACCAGGCTGGGGGTGATCCACAACCAGGAATTCCTTGAACTTACGGGAATTCAGAAATCGGTTTATATCCAGGCTCCCCCCCTGGGCAGTCAGAACCAGTTTACCACCAACCTGCTCCGGATAGAACCCTGGAGCAACATCGACCAGTTGCTGGGGAAATTCCCCGAAAAATTTTTGCTGGAGGGGAAAGTGACGATCAATCCCTTCGATCCGGAAGCCTATAATTTTGTGAGGGAGGAGGATGTGGTGATCATCAGGCTTGAAGCGGATATCCCCCTTCAGTTCAGTTTAAAAAGGGTAAGCATAGAAAATGTTTCCGCTGTGGATTTCAGCGGACTGGGAGAGATGGAGGAAAATGTTGAAAAGGCCGGTTTGCGGATCAAAGCGCTGAACCGGTATCCGCTCGATGTCACCCTCCAGGCTTATTTTACCGATAGTTCCGGAGAGGTTTTGGATTCCCTTTTTTCAGCCCCTGTGGTGGTTAAAGCGGCTAAAGACGCGGCTACTCCCACTGAATCGGTATTCAGGGTTGACAAGGGGCGTGACCGGATCGCAGTGTTGAAGAATGCCATGAATATGGTGTCGAGGGCGGCTTTCAATACGACAGGAAATGGCTCCTCCTTTGTCGATTTCAACTCCTCGCAAAGCCTCTCGCTCGAAATCGCGGGATTTGCACGGATTAACCTCTGATAGCCTATGAAGCTTTTCCGGATATTCTTTTTGTTTGCTCTTTTCCCGGCATTTACGGTTTCATCCTTGAAAGCCCAGGAGAAAACCCTTTGGCCGATGCAGCTTTATTCTATGGGAAACCGGATGAATCCTGCGGTAGCCTGCGACCGATCCATGGTGGTGGTCAGTCCCGCGATAACGGTTTCCCTTTCCAATAATTCTTTGACCTTCAACGACGTTTTTAACCGGGGCACGGGTGTCAACGATACTCTCCTGTACTTCGATTTTGGGCGGATGGAAGAAAGGCTCAGGGACCACAATCCCGTGAATGCGGATGCTTCCCTGGGCCTCCTGTTTGCAGGGTTATCATTGAAAAACGGGAAATATGCCACCTTTTCGGTGTCCCGCCGGTTGAGCGGAACCTTCTCCTTCCCGGGAACCTTTGCCGACCTGCAGTACGGCAATGCCGACCTGGAGACGAACCGTCCCCGGACCATCAACCTTGACAATTACCGGTTCGACGGTGCTTTGTATACCGAGTATGCCTTCGGGTTGTCGAAACTTTTTGGCAGTAAGTTCACCGCCGGCTTTCATCTTAAATTTCTGCACGGCCAGATGGGAGTTAAAACCAGCCGTTTTACAGCGGACATCACTACCAGGGATGATTTCAGCGAGTCGTATCTTCATTCCGGTGTGGAGATTTACCTCTCTTCTCCCTTTGTGGAGAAGGAGAATGTCCGGAACGACCTGGCCATTGACGAAGAGGTTTTGAAGGAGCAGCTGCGGTGGTTCTATTTTACACCTAAGAATTTTGGATTTGCCGGTGATCTGGGATTTGTGTACGACCTGCATGAAAAGTTCACCCTGTCGGGGGCGGTGAACGACCTGGGATTCATTCATTGGAACGAATCCCCGCAAATGCTGGTTTCAAGAGGGGAGTACCGCTTTGAGGGACTCCGGTTTACTGCAGCGGATTTCGATAATTTTGACCTTGAAGAAAAGGTGAAACAGGTTACCGATACCCTGCAGTCGATCTTTAATCCTGTTAAAAGCAGTGAGGCTTTTGACACCCGTCTCACAGCCCGCGCTTATTTGGGAGTTGTATACCGGCTCAATCCCGGGATCTCTTTCAGTACCCTGGTCACTTCCGCTTTTTACGGGGGTGAAATGACTCCCGGGGTTACGGCAGCTCTCCTTTACACTCCCTGGAAGAGGTTTTCCGTTACGGGGAACTGGTCGTGGAGCGGTTATTCGTTCAACAACATCGGACTGGGTATGGTTTATACGGGAAAGCGATGGCAGTTATATGCGGCCAGCGACAACCTCAATGCCATTGACCTGTTGAACACCCGGGCTGTAAATGTGGCTTTCGGGTTGAATATTTTCCTTTGGCAGGGTCACGGACCGGAGGAAATTTCTACCCCGGCGGAGGTTCAGTAGCCTTGGTTAAAATAAAAAGGTGTGAGCTGGAAAATTGTTCCGGGCTCACACCTTTTTCCATTCTCAGGGTTGTTACTTAAGCAACCACATCAGTTTGTTGATCTCATCATAGCCATCGTATTGCCGTTGCAGAGCCTCTTCGAGGTTCTCCCGGTTGTAGTTGGTTTCTGAGGCAGGATAGAGCCAACGCATGGGAAGACCGTTTTTGTTGTTTTCATTCAGACTGGTTGCCGGGTTGATGGGGAACACCGGATACCCGTTTCTGCGGTATTCGAAATAGCTGGATTGTGCATCCTGCATGAACTGGAGAAGATAGCGCTGCATCCAGATCTGTTTAAGCTGATCGTCGGTGGTTGTTTTGAAGGCTGCTTCTCCCGTGAAATAGCCATTGATGTAGGTCTGGTCAATGGGTTTGCCATGGGCATAGCTGGCCTTGGTTGCCCCGACAGCCGCGAGTGCGGATTTAACGCCCTCCTCGTAATAGGTTTTGGCATCGCCCGATGAAATCCATCCTTTGATACGTGCTTCAGCGAGGATCAGCTGTTGCTCGGCAAAGGTGAGGAGCATGCGGGGTTCCGTGGCCTCTTCGGTCAGGTACCGTTTGTTGAGCAGGGAGTAGAGGTTGGCGCTGTGGCCGGCGTTCATGGTGGCGTAATCGATCGACACATCCAGTCCGACATAGGCATCCGGATTGTCGGCTGTTTTCCCTGCCGCAATCTGTGCTCCTGCGGGTTCGGCAAAGTAATACATCCTGCGGTCGTTAAGGCTCTTCAGGTTGTCGATCAAAAGGGAGCTGATTACCGTGCGGCTGGTAAACAGGTCATTGGTTCCCGAAAGCGGATGTTTATTCTGCGTTGAATAATTGAGTCCGAAAAAGCCGGTGTTGTTTTGAAGCAATTGTCCGGATGCGACGAGGGTGGCAAACCGGTTTTTTACATCCAGTGAAGCGACACTCTCTTTCTTGCTCAGGGTCATCAGCACTTTCAGTGCAAAGGCGTTGGTAGCCCGGCGCCATTTCGCCGGATCACCGTTATAGGGTGTCGGATCACCGGAAAAAGTGGTCCCCACGGCGAAGAATTGGTCGGCTTCCTTTAAGTCATCCAGGATTCCCTTGAAGATGACTTCCTGGGAGTCGTATTTCGGACGGTACAAGCCCTCGGCACCCTTGTTGGTTTCGGAATAAGGGATATCTCCCATTTCCATGGTAAGGCGGAAAAACATATAAGCCCGGGCAAATCTGGCCACTCCCTTGTAGGAATCCTCCATGATACTCCCCTTTGCATACTCCAGCATTTTGTCAATGTTCGGCAGCATGGTCATCCATCCGAATCCGCTTGTGCCGATCTTGTTGTATTGTTCTCCCATCTGCCCTTCATTGGCATATCCCACATACTTGGGCAGGGCGTTTTCGGCTACCAGGACTTTGGCATCCCTGCCGCTGAACCTGACCGTACTCAATACCACATTGGTGCAAAGCATCGATGCACTGACCTGAGTAGTAGTATCGGGGTTGGTGTTGATGTCCTCGAAATTGTCGCACCCCGAAAGCAGCGAAATGACAAGGAACAGTGCGGTGAATATTTTAAACTTCTTCATATTGTTCATTTTTATTTACTAAACCTGTATTTATCTGTTTTGAAACTCCATTGTGACACCAGGTCAGACTCATCAGAATACCACTTTCAGGTTGAATCCCAGGTATCGGATCGATGGGTCGCTGAAATTTTCCACACCTCCGTCGGGGTCGGAATATTTGAACTGTTTTGCCCAGAGGAATACGTTGTTGTGGATGATGTTTCCTTCGGGATCTTTCTGGTAATCCCTCAGGATATAGTGGTCCACCCGTTTTCCTACCTCTACCCAGGGCTTGTCGGCCGAGAACAGGGAGTCGAGTTTCGTATAATACCTGGCGTATTTCGACCAGTTCAGCGACACATCCCATTGCCAGTCTTTTTTCTTTACTGGTGTCACATTGGCGGAAATTTCAAGACCGCGGCGGGTGATCTCTTCGTCGATGTTGATGTAATTTGCCGAATAACCTGATGCGGAGCTGATCCCCGTTGACCGCAGGAAGTCAAACATCTTTTTGCTGTAGTATGAAATGTCGACAGAAGCGCGGTTTTTGTAAAAGTTCAGGGCGGTACCCACTTCGAAAGTGGATGCCGATTCGGGAAGGACGTCCACACCGCGGATAGTGCTGGGATAGGTGGCGGAACTCAGGGTTCCCCACGCATTGTTGGTGATGCTGTATACCGAGTTAATGGTATAGATTCCTGCCGGTGTTTTGGAGGAAGTCCACGATCCCCTCAGTTTCCAGATGGAAAGCCAATCCATTTCGGGGAGGAGTTCTGAGATGATGAAACTACCGGATTGATGGAGGTTTTCAGAGAGTAGAATGCCGGAATGGACAACCCCCCCTGGGTCCGGGATTCCATTCCGTCGTCCTGGCGGAAATAGATGGTTCCTCCCACAAATCCGTCAAGGGTGAATTGGCCCAGTGTCTTGTTCCCTGAGATCAGCAGGTCGTTGTTGAGGCTATAACCCCTGCCAAGCCCCAGATTATAGGATCCTTTCTGGGATTCTCCCCATACTTCGGTGCCATTCTGGATTACCCTGGCACTTCCTGCACCCTGGAGTGAACCCTTGGAAATGGTGATGTCCTGGCGGTCGCTGTAAGTGTCAAATCCGGAACGCATGGTAGCCTTTAACCAGTCGGTAAGATCATAGCTCAGACTGATGGTGCCGTTGAATACATCCCGGTTGATGGCATGGGTACGTTCGTACCGGTCAAAATAGGGATTGTTGTTAGTGGCAGTGTAGCTGTTGTTCTGCACTTCGTTGGGCACCAGCCAGTAATCTTTATACAGGCGGACATCATAGTCGGGGGCAGCCCATACCAGCATATTGTACATCGGATCGTACCCGGTATAGCCTCCGAAACCTTTGTTGGGGGAGGTCTGTTTGTTGTACGACATGTTGGAGGAGAGGGTAAACTTGTTGATTTTCATGTCTCCGCCGATTGCATAGGTAATCTTGTCGAACATGGAATTGGGATACTGTCCTTTGTTTTTCACCCAGGTGGCGGAAGCCCGGAAGCTGCCGAATTCCCCCTGCTGGACCATGTTGACGTTGTTGTTCAGTACATAGCCAGGCTCCAGGAAATTCTGGAAATTGTCCTTTCCGATGGGCAGGTAAGGCATGGGTAAGAGGCTTTTGGAAAGGGGGTCCCACTGGATTACCGAACGTCCGTCAAGTGGAACGCCCCAGGAACCGTCGCCTGAACGGGCATAGGTATTGGTTCCGGTATTTACCACACGGCCGAATTTTGACTGCATTTCAGGAATGGCAAGATATCCAGAGGCAAACATCGTTCCACTGTTGAAGGTGACCGACAATCCTTTGCTGGCAGCCCCCATTTTGGTGGTGACCATGATGGCGCCGCTGGAACCCCGGTAGCCGTACAAAGCTGAGGCAGTAGCCCCTTTCAGTACGCTGATGCTTTCAATATCGTCGGAAGGGATATCCCGCAATTTCATATTGCCGTATGGCACCCCGTCAATGACCAGAAGGGGATTTTCGCCCCGGATCTGGATGTCGGGTTCTGCAGTGAATTCGGTACTGTTTTTCACCATCAGGCCTGCCACTTTCCCGGTAAGGGAGGTTCCCATATCCACACCTTTCACGGTTTGTAGTCCATCGCCTGAAACCGCCTGTACGGAATAGCCCAG
>CAYYJE010000011.1:0-5644 GCA_964472165.1 uncultured Prolixibacteraceae bacterium
ATCCTCTTTTGCCAGCGAGGTAACTCTGGTAGATCCCGGCAGCGGGGTCGAAAAACCATTCCGCATTTTCATGAATAATATTTTAAAGTACAAGGGGTACCGGTTTTTTCAGTCTTCTTTCGATGAGGATGAACAAGGTACTGTTTTGTCGGTGAACTACGACTGGGCAGGTACGGCTTTGACGTATGCAGGCTATTTTTTGATGACCCTTGGGATGATTCTGACCTTGTTCAGCCGCAGATCCCGGTTTTGCGGATTGGTCAGGACTTCTGCCCGCCTTTCCGGTGCGCGGAAATCACTTTTCCCGGTTATCCTGGTGGCAGTCCTGTTGCTGCAGGGTATCAGTGCATCCGGACAGCAAAAGGAACAGGCGGTTTTACCGTCCCATTCCGTTGAATTTGGAAAATTGCTGGTCCAGAGTACCGAGGGGAGGATAGAGCCTGTAAACACACTCGCTTCGGAAGTGCTTCGTAAAGTTGCCAAAACAGGGAGTTTTCAGGGTCTGTCCCCGGTCCAGGTATTGCTGGACGTGATGTGTGAGCCCGAAAAGTGGAGAAATGTGCCGGTCATCAGGGTTGGAGATGCCGAACTCAGGAGAATCCTGGGGGCTTCGGGTGATTATGTATCCTTCAGCAACATTTTGAAAGAAGGGGAGGGGGATTACCTGCTGCGAAACTATGTGGAAAAAGCATATGGAAAAAAACCGGCAGAAAGGAACAAATTCGACAAGGAAGTAATCAATGTGGATGAACGGGTCAACATTCTGTACAAGTATATGACTGGCGGATTCCTGACCATTTACCCTGTCCCCGGAGACCCCAACAACAAATGGTTGTCACCTGCCGAAGCTATGAAATCAGAAGCTCCCGGCGTGGCTGCTTTTGCAGAGCAGACATACGGCGCTTACTTTTCGGCACTGCGGCAGGCAAGGTCAACAGGGGATTACAAGGAGCCCGATCGTTTGCTCTCTCAGTTGAAGGCAAACCAGAAGAGAGCTGGTGACGCAGTTCATCCGCCGGAGTTCAAAACCAGTCTGGAAATCTTTTACATTAATTTCAATATTTTCAGCAAACTGGCCCGGCTTTATGTTTTCTTGGGGCTTTTCCTGATGGTCGTTCAGTTCTATGCCTTGCTTTCTTCACGGATGTGGCCCGGGAAAATTGCCAGGGCCGGATTTTGGGTGGTGTTGCTGCTTTTTATGGTTCATACGGCAGGACTGGGGATACGGTGGTATATTTCAGGGCATGCTCCCTGGAGCAACGGCTATGAAACCCTGTTGTACATCAGCTGGGCTACCTGTCTGGCAGGATTGCTCTTTGCAAAGCGGTCACCGATGACCCTTTCGGTTACCACCCTGCTTTCTGCCATTTCCCTTTTTGTGGCCGGTATGAGTTGGATGAGCCCTGAGCTGACCAACCTTGTGCCTGTGCTTAAATCCTACTGGCTGGTGATTCATGTGGCTGTCATCACGGCAAGCTATGGCTTTTTCGGACTTGCCGCCCTCCTCGGAATCGTCAATCTGGTTCTGATCATCATCCTGTCGGTCAGGAAGAATGAAAAAATCAGCTTTACACTCCGTGAACTGGTGCTTGTCATTGAAATGTCAGTGATAATTGGGCTTTTCATGCTGACGGTGGGGTCTTTCCTGGGAGGAGTCTGGGCCAATGAATCATGGGGCAGATATTGGGGATGGGATCCCAAGGAGACCTGGGCAATGGTGACCATTCTCGTATATGCTTTCATCGTCCATATGCACAAAATTCCGGGATTTAAAGGATCTTATGCAATGAGTTTTGCTTCCCTGGTGGGCTTCGGTTCCGTTTTGATGACTTTCTTTGGGGTGAACTACTATCTTTCGGGGCTTCACTCGTATGCACAGGGAGAACCTGTTCCAATTCCCTCAGGAGTGTATGTAGCCGTAGCCCTGATTCTTCTCCTGGGTATAACCTCCTGGTTGTCGGATAAGCGAAGGACTCAGGATGAGGTTGAAAATGAGGGGGTAGAGGAGAACTGAGCTTCGATACGTCTGCAGCCGCGCATGAAATTTAAGGAAGAGAGATACAGGGTTCACCTATCCGGTGTACATTTGTCATTGTTATGAAAACAACGGAAATTGCCGGGTTGCTGAAATCACTGATCAGTACACCCTCTCCCAGCGGTGACGAACAGCAGGCTGCATCACTCCTGCGGGAGTTTCTTGTGCAGCAGAATGTGGATTTTCACTGCAAAATAAACAATACCTGGGCAGTCAACCGGTTCTTCGATCCGGAGAAGCCCGTGATTTTGCTTAATTCGCATATTGATACGGTAAGGCCTGTCCAGGGCTGGAAAAGTGATCCTTTTCAACCTGTGACGGACGGAGACCGGATTACCGGTTTGGGAAGCAATGATGCCGGAGGTCCATTGGTCGCCCTTTTGATGGTTTTCCTTCATTATTATGAGAGGAGGGATCTGCCTTACAACCTGGTATATGCTGCCACTGCTGAAGAAGAGAATTCCGGTCCCAACGGGGTGAGAATCATTCTGGATGACATTCCTTCCCCTGCATTTGTCATCGTGGGGGAGCCTACAGGAATGGCGCTGGCTATTGCTGAGCGGGGTTTGATGGTTTTGGATTGCCTTGCCGTTGGAAAAGCCGGACATGCAGCCCGGGAGGAGGGGGATAATGCTCTCTACAGGGCAATCGATGACATTGATGTGTTACGCCGGTTCAGATTTGAAAAGGTGTCAGATCGCCTCGGGCCTGTTAAAATAACTGTGACTCAGATTGAAGCGGGTACCCAACACAACGTGATCCCTGATGTTTGCAGGTTTGTGGTGGATGTGCGCACCAACGAATACTATTCTAACGAGGAAGTGTTTCACACGCTTTCAGGATTAATCGGATCACAGGTGACTCCGCGTTCATTCAGGCTTAATTCTTCGGGGATAGCCCCCGATCACCCGTTTGCCCGGAAGGCAATGGCGCTGAATATTCCGGTCTTCGGCTCGCCAACCACCTCTGACCAGGCAGTAATCCCCTTTCCATCCGTCAAAATCGGACCTGGAAATTCCTCCAGGTCGCACACAGCAGAAGAGTATATCCTTCTGAGTGAGCTGACAGCGGGAATTGAAATCTATATTGCCCTGTTGGAAGGACTGCAACTCTGACTTTCCACAACCTCATCCATTATCCGGGCTGGATGGAACAGGCTCCTTCCATATCATTTTTTTCAGGAATGGTACATGCTGTTCACTTTCTGACTATTTTTACAGTCAGAACCTGACCATTATGAAACTATCCTCCTGCATCCTGACACTGGCTGCCATCCTGTTTTCCTGCCAGGGAAGTCAACCTTCCGGTTCCACGATGGGCAGTGAAATCGTATACCTGCCCCGTGACCGTGAAATTGTGGAAGAGATCCTTGCCCGGTTTTCTGAGACGGCCAAATCGGAGAAAGGACCCCTGATGGTAAAGGTTGCCCGGTTTTTTCTCGAAACCCCTTATGTCGCGAATACGCTGGAAGTCGCTGACTCCGAAAAACTGGTTTTGAATCTCCGGGAAATGGATTGTACCACTTTCGCTGAAAACTGTCTGGCGTTGGTCAGGACTTTACAACAGAAAAATCCGGGATTCGAATCTTTCACGGCCGAACTGGAAAAAATCAGGTACAGGGAGGGGATCAGAAATGGATATCCTTCCAGGTTGCATTATTTCAGCGACTGGATCCATGACAATGATCAGAAAGGGATTGTAAAAAGTGTCTCCCAGGAAATCGCACACATTCTGCTCCCCAACCAGGTGAATTTTATGAGTACGCATTCCCAGCAGTATCCGGTTCTGAAAAGTCATCCGGAACTGATTCCTCAGATTGTTTTGCAGGAGTACAGCATTACGAACAGGAAAGCCTGGTATATTCCGCGGAACAAACTCCCCGTTTACGAAAGTGAACTGCAGGACGGGGATATTGTGGGCATCACCACGTCAATTGAGGGGCTCGATGTGGCGCATGTGGTCATTGTGTGGCGCATGAACGGGAAAGTAAGGTTCATCCATGCCAGTTCAAAAGAGAACCGGGTGGTGGTGTCGAAGGAGACCTTGTCGGAGTATTTGAAGGGGAGCAAAATGGCTACCGGTATTATGGTTGCCCGTCCTCTTTGAGCAGGTAAATCTCCTTTTGTTTTGGATTATTCATTCTGATCCTTATTTTTGGGAAAAACTAAAAAAAATGAAACGATTTGGAGCTATTCTCTGCATGATTTTGCTCGTTACCTCGCTTTCGGCACAACAAAGCAAAAAAATCTTTAAAGAGAGACACATCCGGAAAGTGATGAAAGAAGCTGCCGAATGGCAATTGAAAAATCCGAAACATTCGCTTACCGATTGGACGAACGGGGCTTTCTATGCAGGGATTTATGCAGCCTGGGAAACCACTGGTTCCGCCAAATTGTACAAAGCAATGATGCAAATGGGGCGGGAGAATGAGTGGAAAGCCGGGCCCAGGCTTCATCACGCCGACGATCATGCGATATGTCAGACCTATATCGATCTGTACCGGATCGAAAAGGACCAGAAGATGATCGATCCGTTTATTCAAACCCTTGACCGATTCCGCAAAACTCCATATCCGGTTAAAGGGATTCAGCGGGTTACCTGGTGGTGGTGCGATGCCTTGTTCATGGCTCCCCCTGCTTTTGTGAAACTGGGAATGACCCTGAATGATCCTTCATATCTCGAATTAAATGACAAACTTTTCAGGGAAACCTATGACCTGTTATACAACAAGGAAGAACATTTGTATGCGCGCGACCTTAATTATGTGTGGAACGAACCGGGTATAAAAATCCGTAAGGAATCAAACGGAAAGAAGATTTTCTGGTCGCGTGGAAACGGTTGGGTGATGGGAGGACTTGTGAGGTTGTTAAAGGAGTTGCCTGCAGATTATCCATTAAGGGGTTTTTATGAAACGAACTTCAGGGAAATGGCTGCCAGAATCGTATCCCTTCAGCAATCCGACGGACTCTGGCGCGCCAGTCTGCTTGACCCGGCTGCTTATCCGGGAGGTGAAGCCAGTGGTTCCGGATTTTTCTGCTATGCACTTGCCTGGGGAGTGAACAATGGATTGCTTGATGAGGCAACCTATCTGCCAGTGGTGAAAAAAGCATGGGAAGGAATGAATTCCCTGATTCAACCTGACGGAAGGGTAGGTTGGGTTCAACCCATCGGGGCTGATCCCAAAAAGAACTTCTCAGCCGAAAGCTGGGAGGTTTATGGTACAGGAGCCTTCCTGCTGGCAGGCAGTGAGGTTATTAAACTGAAATAGACTTACTCGAAAATATCGCGCATTTTTTCGAAGAAACTCTTCTCCGATTCTGAAGGACCACCCTGGAAGCCGGGAGAATCGTTGAGCTTCTCCAGAATTTTTTTCTCCTCTGAAGATAGTTTCTGGGGAATCCATACATGTACTTTCACCAGGAGGTCGCCCCGGCCATAACCGTTTACGTCAGGAAGACCTTTGCCGCGTAACCGGAGAACTTTTTCAGGTTGGGTGGCGGGATCTATTTTTACTTTCACTTTTCCTTCCACGGTGGGAATCTCGCTGGTGGTTCCCAGTGTGATTTGAGGGAAAGAAAGGAACAAATTGTAAACCAGGTTGTTGTTGTC
>CAYYJE010000011.1:5744-42823 GCA_964472165.1 uncultured Prolixibacteraceae bacterium
GTTAAAGAAACTTTAACCCTGAGGTCTGAGCCCCGGTTGACGCGGCGTGATCTGCCGCCCCTGCTTCCGCCAAATCCTCCGAAGCCCCCGAAACCCCCGAAGGCGTCCCCGAACACATCCCCGAACATCGAGAAAATGTCGTCCATCGACATTCCACCTCCACTGAAGCCACCTGAGTTGCCAACTCCTGCATGACCATACTGGTCATATCTGCTCTTTTTCTCCGGATTGCTCAGCACTTCATAGGCTTCTGCAGCTTCCTTAAATTTCTCTTCGGCGGCCTTGTCTCCCTGGTTTTTGTCGGGATGGAACTGGATGGCTTTTTTCCGGTATGCCTTTTTTATCTCTTCGGCGGTGGCATTCTTACTTACCTCGAGAATTTCGTAATAATCTCTTTTTGACATCCTGGTTTTATTATTCTCCGATTACAACCTTGGCAAAACGGATCACTTTGTCGTTTAACAAATAGCCTTTTTCTACTACATCAACCACCTTCCCTTTCAGATCTTCAGCCGGAGCGGGAATCTTGGTAAGCGCGTGGTGGATGTCCACATTAAAGTCCAGCCCCATCGCTTCGATCTCCTTCAGGTTGTTGATTTTCATGAAATCTTTAAACTTGTTGAAAATCAATAAGAAACCAATTTTAAAAGGGTCATCTTCCGGTACATCTTTCATGACCGCCAAAGCCCTGTCAAAATCGTCAATCACAGGAAGAATCATTGCAAGCACCGATTCACCTCCCGATTTGATCAAATCAGCTTTTTCCTTTAGCGTTCTTTTCCTGAAATTGTCGAATTCAGCCTGAAGGCGGAGATGTTTGTCTTTCATCTCTTCGATAACCTTCTCCTGCGCTTCAAATTTTTCCTGGTATTTTTCTTTTTTTGCCTTATGGTGTTCTTTATGTGGTTTCTCCTCCCTGGAATGCTCATTCCGGGTTCCTGTTCCGGACTCTTCTTCCTGTGGTTTTTCTCCGGCTCTGTTTTCCGCTTGTTCCATTTCCTGTTCCTTTTCCTTTTGAGAATTATCTTCTGCCATAATTTTCTTTTTTTGATCTGTACCTCTTCAACAAAATTTCTGCCAAGGGGGGTGTGGCGACAAAATGACACAATTCAGCCCGGCGAAGATGTCATTTTGTGCCAGTCGCGGGTCCCGGACTATCCGGTAATTCGAAGGTATGGCAGTATTACCTGACCAGTTTTTCCAGCGCTTCTTCCAGTGCAGCTCCCCTCAGGTCACGGGCGATGATGATCCCTTTCCCATCGATCAGGAAATTGCCGGGAATGGAACGCACTCCGTAAATGGCTGCAGCTTTGGAATACCAGCCTTTCAGGTCGCTGACATGATAAGGCCACTCCAGTTTGTCGTTTTCAACGCCTTTTTTCCAGGCTGTTTCATCGCGGTCGAGTGACACACTGAAAATCGTAAATCCTTTGCCGGTTTCGAATTTCTTGTTTTTATATTTATGATAAGCGGATACAACGTTGGGATTTTCCCTTCTGCAGGGACCGCACCACGAAGCCCAAAAGTCAATCAACACCACTTTCCCTTTTGTGTCGGAAAGTTTCATAGTGGCTCCGGTAATAGATTTTTCGATGATCTCCGGGGCAAGATTTCCCGGCTGAATGCCGGTAACGGGTTTCCCCGGTTGTGCCACGACTGCGAGGGTCAGAAACATGGATAACAGAAAGAGAAAAATCGTGTGCTTCATATCGGTTTCTAATTTATTATTCATACACTGGAATAACAACCATTGTGCCAGAAGTGAGGTGTGTCAGTTTCTGGTAATCCGGGCGCCAATGGCGTTGAGCCTTGTCTCTATATGTTCGTAGCCCCGGTCAATCTGGTCGATGTTGTCGATATTGCTGGTACCTTTGGCCGAGAGGGCGGCGATAAGCAGGGCTATCCCGGCACGGATGTCGGGGGAAGTCATATTTGTAGCCCGGAGGTGGTGTGTGCGGTCAAGTCCGATGACTGTGGCGCGGTGAGGGTCGCAGAGAATAATCTGGGCGCCCATGTCGATCAGTTTGTCGACAAAGAAAAGACGGCTTTCAAACATTTTCTGGTGGATCAGGACGCTCCCTTTAGCCTGGGTGGCCACCACCAGAAAAACGCTGAGCAGGTCGGGGGTAAGTCCCGGCCAGGGAGCATCGGAAATGGTCATGATCGAACCGTCGATGTAACTTTCGATCTCATAATGGTCGTTTGCCGGAATAACCAGGTCGTCGCCTTTCTGGTTAATCCGGATTCCAAGCCGGCTGAAACTTGCCGGGATGATTCCCAGATGACCGATACCCGCATTCCTGATGGTTATTTCAGAGGCGGTCATGGCGGCCAGCCCGATGAAACTGCCCACCTCTATCATGTCGGGAAGAATGGTGTGGGTACAGCCTTTCAGTGAATTTACACCCTTGATAGTCAGTAGGTTCGATCCGATACCCCGGATGTCGGCACCCATTGATTCCAGCATCCGGCATAACTGCTGAACGTAGGGTTCGCATGCGGCATTGTACAGCGTTGTGGTGCCTTCTGCCAGCACCGCTGCCATTATCAGGTTGGCGGTACCTGTCACCGAGGCTTCTTCCAGAAGGATGAAATTTCCTTTCAGCCGCGGGGAGTGAACGGTATACCTGTGTTTAACCTCATCGAAATCGAATTGGGCACCAAGAGCCTGGAATCCAAGAAAGTGGGTGTCAACGCGGCGTCGGCCGATTTTGTCACCACCAGGCTGGGGGATGTACCCATGCCCTAGTCTGGCCAGCAAAGGCCCTGCCATCATGATAGATCCTCTGATGCTGGTGGCCAGGAGTGAAAAATCCAAAGTGTGGAGATACTCCTCCCTGATCTGTGCGGTTCTGAAACTGTATTTCCCTTTTTCAATCCTGGCGATTTCCGTTCCCATACCCCGGAGCAAATCCAACAGCTTCATCACATCCCTGATTTCAGGCACATTGCTCAGGATGACTTCCTGATCGGTCAGGAGAGTGGCACAGATCACCTGTAAGGCTTCATTCTTGGCCCCTTGTGGTTCAAGGGTTCCTTTCAGTTGCACTCCGCCTTCAATTGTAAAAACTGCCATATCTGTATAACGGTGATGATTAGTGACGCTTTGTCTGGTTACCCCGTCTTGGAGATTTTTGCTTGGTGGGATAAGGCTGACGGGGAATGTTGTTTTTAACTTCCGCAAGTTCCATCTCCTTGTATTTCAACTTCCCGTTGGAAATCAGACTCAGGTCATCCAGAATCTTGTCATCCTCCACTGCGTCCTTGTTCCAGGCAAGGTATGACTTTTTCATATGATTCGCCAATTGGTAAACGAGGATATCCTTTTCCTTGCCTTCTTCAAATTCCTGGGCCTTTTTGATCATCAGGTCCATGGTGTGACCATAGTGCCGGTATTTGATGTCGCGCTGGCAATAGGGTACCTTGTGGGGTTTTTCAAAAAGGATATCAGGGGAGGGGGGACTGTACGGATAATCGATGTCAAGCTTGAAATTGGCCATGATGGCCAGGTGATCCCATAACTTGTGTTTGAAATCGGGAATATCCCGGAGATAGGGATTCAGATTCCCCATGATGTCAATCAGTGTCTGGGCTGCCTTGTTCCTTCTATCCCTGTCTTCCATCTGCATCAGCAAATCCACCATGTTGTGGACGTTCCGGCCATATTCCGGAAGAGCCAGCTTTTTCCGGCTGGTATTGTAATCTTTTGAAATGGTACTCATAGTATCTGATTTCTGGTAAATTCGATAATAATAGCGGGGATCTGTCGTGCAAAAGTAGTGGTTTTCAGTGATTCCACAAACCGGTACCTGTGAAATTATTGTGGCTTCTCTTCTTTATCTGACGATTTTCAGTTTGGCGAAACGCAGCAGCAATTGTTTCTGTCCGGCATTGTGAAAGAAAACCGTGGCTTTAAGATCGGGGGGAGTACCTTCCACCTGCAGCACTTTCCCTTTGCCAAAACGCTGGTGCTCGACCATTATCCCGGGGATGATTCCGGCCGGATCGTCTCCTTCAAACAGGGTGGCGGACCCGCTTTCCTCCTTGATGCGTGATATTTTTCGTTCGAAGTTCATCCGGAGACCTGCGGAAACTTCCCGCACAGGCGTTTCGGAAGGACGTGCTCCCTGACGCCAGGAAGGTCTCGAAGGGGTATTCCGGATCTGCGGATTGCCTCTCTCCGCATCCTCTTCCATCCACTCACGGTCAATCTCTCCGATAAAGGGACTGGGCTGGCAAAACTCCAGTTTCCCCCAGCGATAACGCTGTCCGGCCCATGATAAAAAGAGCTGTTTTTCAGCCCTGGTCAATGCCACGTAAAAAAGACGCCTTTCCTCTTCAAAATCCTCATTTGACATCAGCTCTCCCGCCTGTCCCGACGGGAAGAGATTCTTTTCCAGCCCTACGATGAACACATTCTTGAATTCCAACCCCTTGGCAGAGTGAACCGTCATGAGGGTCACCTTGTTGCGGTTTTCCTCCTTCTCGTGATCCTGGTCGGTAAGCAGGGCCACATCCTGAAGATACTCCCCGATTCCTCCCGGGCGGCCTTCCTCAAGTGCGTTAAGGCTGAATTCCTGAATTGCATTCAGCAACTCTTCGATATTCTGAACCCTGCTCACTCCCTCCGGTGATTTGTCGTTGTGAAGTTCTTTCAGAATTCCCGTTTCAGAAGCGATTGTTTTGGCCAGTTCAAAACCGTTTTCTCTTTGCGAAAGTGCCGTAAAATGAGTGACCAACTCAATGAAGCCGTTCAGTTTGGCAATGGTCCCCTTGTTCAACTGTGCAGGATTTTCATCAGGTAAGCCGCAGATGATGTTCCATACCGATATCTCACGGCCGGTGGCAGCCTTTTCCAGCTTTGTTAAAGTGGTGTCACCGATGCCTCTGGCAGGATAGTTGATAACCCGCTTGAGCGCTTCGTTGTCGTCGGGATTAATGACCATCCGGAAATAGGCCAGCAGATCCTTCACTTCCTTTCGCTGGTAAAAAGAGAGGCCTCCGTAAATTTTATAGGGAATGTTCCTTTTGCGCAAGGCCTCTTCAAAAATCCTGGACTGTGCGTTGGTGCGGTACAAAATGGCGAAATCCTCGAAACGGAAGTGATCGCGCAACTGGGACTCTGAAATGGCCGCGGCCACCTTGAAGCCCTCTTCATTGTCGGTAAGTGCCTGAATTACCCTGACGGGTGCGCCTTTTTCCAGGTCCGAAAAGACCGCTTTTCTGATTTGCCGTTTGTTGTGCGAAATCACGCTGTTGGCTGCATTGACAATGGTTTGGGTCGACCGGTAATTCTGTTCGAGTTTAAAAACCTTGTGTTCGGGGTAATCACGCTGAAAGTTGAAGATGTTTTCGATGCGTGCGCCCCTGAAGGAATAAATGCTCTGGGCATCGTCGCCCACCACGCAGATGTTGTGGTGAAGGGCTGCAAGCTGGTTGATGATGATGTACTGCGCAAAGTTGGTGTCCTGGTATTCATCCACGAGCACATAATCAAACCGTTGCTGATACCGCTGGAGTACGTCGGGATGGGTACGGAACAAAAGGTTGGTCATCATCAGCAGGTCATCAAAATCCATGGCGTTGGAGAGGCGGCATCTTTTCGTGTATTCCTTGTACAACTCATTGATTCTGGGCATCCGGATGCTGCGGTCGTATTCCATATTGGAAAGCGATTGTGAATAAGCTGCCGGAGGGATCAGGTTGTTTTTGGCCATGGAAATTCTGTTGGCTACCACTCCCGGTTTGTAAACCTTGTCATCCAGTCCCAGATCCCTGATCAGACTCCTGATTGCATTTTTGGAGTCTGCTGAATCATAAATGGTATAATCGGCCGGAAATCCGGCAGCTTCGTGTTCTATTCTCAGGATGCGGGCAAAAACGGAGTGAAAGGTTCCCATCCAGAGATGCCGTACCTGTTGGGCCCCCACAATGTGGCCAATACGCTCCTTCATTTCACCGGCTGCCTTGTTGGTGAAAGTGAGAGCCAGAATGGTGGAAGGCCTGACACCCTGCTTAACCAGATGAGCGATACGGTAAGTCAGTACACGGGTTTTCCCGGATCCTGCCCCAGCCACGATCAGCGCAGGTCCTTCGGTGCGGATCACTGCTTCACGCTGGGCTTCATTGAGATTCTCAAGATAATCGAACACGCTGCTGTATAATAAATGAGAAGGCAAAATAAGTAAATTAAGGCGGAAGAAAGCATATTTAACCGGGTGAATAAGAATCAACCCGGAAGAAAATTGCGCCTGGGAAAATCCCCTTCCCGGGCAATCCCCGCCAGTGTGGGTGATTTCCGGACCGGATTTCGTGAAATGATTTTTTATCTTTGCCAGGCAATTTAATGGTTTTTTACCGTTAATATTGCATTGAAAAGTAAGTTGTTGGAATGAAGTTATCACGATTGATTTTTCTCCGGGCCTTCTCCTGCCTGCTGTTGTTGTGGCCTTTCCTTGCAGGAGCCCAACTCACCGCTCCCGGTTCGGTATACCGGGAGGATACCAACTATCCGGTTTTCAGCGAAATCGATCCGGTTTTTATTTTCTGTGGAAACGGAGAAAACCCGGAAGCGAAGTTATTGGCTCAGACCTCCCTTTCCGGCTCCAAAAGCTGGGAATGGCAAAAATTCAATCCCCTGAACGGTGCTTTTGAATTTTATTTCTCTGAAAACAACAGCAACAACAGTTCAGAAATTGCCACCCCCGAAGATGGCTGTTACAGGATCCGGATAACCACGGAGCAGGGAAATGAGACTTTCAGGGCCTGGGTTTTCAACAACCGGCACAATGCTTCAGCCGCGATTACCGGTTCCGGCTGTTCCTCTTTTACCCTTGAAGCCACATTCGATTCAGGCAGTCTGGTTTATTATGATCTTTCATCGCTGGCTCCAGTTCTGCTCAACAGGGAATTACAGGTGGAATGGCGCAAGGATGGAGAGGTGGTGGCCAGAACAGCATCCGTATTGATTGTGGATCCTCCTTCGGAAGAGACCGTATATACCATGGTGCTTTCCGACCGTTTCGGCTGCGAAACCACCCATACGGTTACCTATCAATCCCTGGTCACAAAAGCTTCCTTTACCGTGGATCCTGCCAGCGGAGAAGCTCCCCTTGAGGTGAAATTCACAAACAGTTCCGAAAACGGGGATCCCGGATCGTATGAGTGGTTCTTCTTCCGCGATCTCGACGAAATCAAAAATGATCCTAAGGTACCTGTCGACAGCATTCTGCTGGTTGCCTACGACGACAATCCGGTTTATGTGTTTGAAAATTCAGGGACTTACATGGTTAAGCTTGTTTCAAAGAAAAGAACAGGCGAACTTACATGTACCGACACGGTCTATCTGAGCAATTACATCGTGGCCGACACCTCCTTTATCGCGATTCCCAACATTTTCACTCCCAATGGTGACGGGACCAATGACAATTTTGTGGTCAAGTTCTGGTCCATGAAAGAGGTGAAAATATCTGTTTTCAACAGGTGGGGGAGAACGGTTCATGTTTGGCAGAGCGGCAATGTGCAGGGATTTGAAAAAACGTGGGCTGAAACGGTATGGGATGGACGGATCGGGGGGAGATATGCTTCCCCGGGCGTCTATTTCTATGTGGTCGAAGGGTTTGGCCGTGACGGAAAGAAACGGTGGAAGCACGGAAACGTATATCTCATGAGAGAAAAGGAGTGACAATTCCGTTTATAATAAAAAAAGAGAGGCTTTCCAACCGGAAAGCCTCTCTTTTTTATTGCGCAAAATGTTAATCTTCTTCCTGTTCTGCCTCGTATGCTTTCAGAAGAGCATCCTGGACATCGGAAGGAACCTTTTCGTAAGCATTGTAACTCATTTTAAACATCCCCTTGCCTCCGGTGAGTGAGCTGAGTGAAGTGTTGTACTTGTTCATCTCCTTCAGCGGGACACGGGCGGAGATCTTTTCAAATCCCTTTTCGGAACCCATACCCATGATAAGGGCGCGGCGACCCTGAAGATCACTCATTACGTCGCCCATTCTTTCGCCGGGGACCCAGATTTCCAGATCATAGATCGGTTCCAGAATTTTAGGGTTGGCTTTCTTGAAAGCCTGGCTGAAAGCATTCCTGCCTGCAAGCTTAAATGAGATTTCATTGGAGTCGACCGGGTGCATCTTTCCGTCATACACATACACGATGATGTCGCGGGCGTATGACCCGGTGAGGGGACCCTGTTCCATCTTTTCCATAATCCCTTTCAGGATTGCCGGCATAAAACGGGCGTCGATCGATCCGCCGACAACGCAGTTGCAGTAAAGAAGTTTTCCTCCCCACGGAAGGTTGTGCTCCTGGGTATCCCTGACAGAGAGTTTGAATTCCTTGCCGTCGAGGACAAATCCGTTTCTGGGGGCTCCGCCTTCTTCAAGGGGTTCGATGATCATATGAACTTCCCCGAACTGCCCGGCACCTCCCGACTGTTTTTTGTGGCGGTAATCGGCCTGGGAAGGTTTGGTGATGGTCTCCCGGTAGGGGATACGGGGTTCTTTATATTCGACGTCGATTTTGTAGACATTGTCAAAGAACCATTTGAGGACGTTCATGTGGTACTCTCCCTGGTTGTGGACGATCAGCTGCCGCAATTCCTTGGAATACTCGATGATGTAGGTGGGATCTTCATACTTGATCCGGTTGAGTACTTCACCTATCTTTTCATCGTCGGTTTCACTCACCGCTTTTACGGCAACCCGGTGACGGCTGCCCGGAAATACCATCGGGGCAAACTGTGTGCCCGCTTCCTTGAGGGAAAGGGTCTGGTTGTATTTGGTATCTTTCAACTTTACCGTACATCCGATGTCACCCGCCAAAATCTCCGGTACTTTTACCCTGGTTTTGCCGGCTGTGACAAAAAGCTGTGAAAGCCTCTCCTTGGACCCGTTGTTGATGTTGATCAGGTCGATACTTTCGGTGAGCTTTCCTGACATCATCTTGAAGAAGGTGATTTCACCCACGTGCGATTCAATGGCTGTTTTGAATACAAAGAGGCTGGGGACTTCGTTTTCCGACATGGTGACTTCTTTGCCGGCGACAATGTTCCGCATTGGCATTTCGTGCGGAGCGGGACCTGCGTCACCAATAAATTCCATCAGCCTGCCAATGCCGATGCTCCTTTTGGCACACGTACACAGAACAGGGTATAGGTCCCTTTGACGAATGCCGATCCGCATCCCTTTGATGACTTCCTCTTCTGTGAGGGCGCCCTCTTCAAAATAGCGTTCCATGAGCGATTCGTCATTCTCGGCGGCCATTTCAAAAAGCTGGTTCTGAAGTTCTTCGGCCTTTGACTTTTCCGGCGCAGGGATGTCAAGGATCTGGGGTTGCCCGCCATCCTTGCCATATTTAAACATCTTCATCTTCAGCACATCAATGATGGAGCTGAATACCGGACCCGTTTCAAGTGGGTACTGAACAACTGTAAGCTTATTTCCGTACGCTGCGCGGCATCTCTCAAGGGAACTGTCAAAATTGGCGTTTTCGTGATCGAGCCCGTTGAAAACAAAAAGCAATGGGGTTGACTTGGAGTCGGAAATCCGGTAGGCCGATTCGGTGCCTGCCTCTACCCCTGCAGTGGAATTGATCAGCATAACTCCCAGGTCGGCCACTTCGAGCGAAGAAGCTACACCCCCGCTAAGGTCATCCATCCCGGGAGTGTCGAGGATGTTCAACTTCCGGTCATTGTATTCGGCATACAATACCGATGTAAAAACCGAATTGCCATATTCCTGCTCAATGGGATTGAAGTCGGAAACCGTGTTTTTTGCTGTGACTTCTCCCTTGCGGTTAATAACTCCACCCTCCAGCAGCATGGCTTCTGCAAGGGTGGTTTTCCCACTGCCGGCATTTCCCAGCAAGGCAACATTGCGAATTTGTTCAGTCTTATAAATCTTCATGATATCTTATTTTGAATGATTAATTTGTTTCTTCAGGAAGGAAAAAACGATCTCCAAAGGCGCCAAAAATAGTAATAATTTAGTAACAATCAATTTGATTGATTTTCGAAAAGGAAAGTTTGTGCCATATTTTTCCAACCTCCTTTTCAACGGGCAAAAGTCATTTCACAGCGGGGCTTACTCCCCTGAATGAGATTGAAATTGGTTCTCCCGCGATATAAACAATCCCGAGGCTTTGGAAATGGCTTTTATGTGAATAAAAAGTGACTGTCAGTCAACTCTTTTTGTGATGGGAGGATCTAAAGGCAATGCCAAATTGAACTTTTATTTCTTAACTTGCCGCCAATTTGAATGGTGATGGCGCAGTTCCCGCATTTCCAGCAACCCGACGCCATGGACTGTGGTCCGGTATGTCTTAAAATTGTGGCGAAGTACTTCGGGAAACACCTCCGTCTGAATACGCTCAGAGAGCTGACTTTTAAGACGCGGGAAGGCGTTTCATTGCTTGCCCTGAGTGATGCTGCTGAAAAGTCGGGATTCAGGACACGGGGCGCCCGGCTTTCTGCGGGGAACCTGGATCAGATCACCCTGCCTGCCATCCTTCACTGGGATCAGAATCACTTTGTGGTACTCTACAGAATCAGAAAACAAGGGCAGCGAATCCTTTACGGAATCTCTGATCCTGCCTCGGGAGTGGAGGATTATCAAGCGGAGGAGTTCATGCGTCACTGGGCCTCCACCTCCATTGGAGGAGAGCCGGCCGGGGTGGTGTTGCTCCTTGAACCTACTCCCGGATTCTTCAGGGAAGAGCATGAGAGCGTTTCCCGGAAGGGATTCGGATTCCTGTTGCAGTACCTTCGCCCGTACAGAAAACTGATTGTTCAACTGTTTCTGGGCTTCCTGACGGGAAGCCTGCTCAGTCTGCTTCTCCCGTTTCTCACCCAGTCGATCGTCGATATCGGGATTACCACAAGTAACCTGAGTTTTATTGTCCTTGTGCTGATCGCTCAGCTGATTCTGATCATCAGCCAGACCGCCGTGGGTTTTATCCGCAGCTGGATCATGCTCCATGTGAGTGCCCGTGTCAGTATTTCCCTTATTTCTGACTTTCTTATCAGGCTGATGAACCTGCCCGTAAGGTTTTTTGACACTAAAATGACAGGCGACCTGCGGCAACGGATTGAAGACAACAACAGGATCCAGTCTTTCCTTACCACCAACCTGGTAAACATGTCGTTCGGCATTTTCATCTTCCTCATATACAGTTTTGTACTGGGATGGTACAGCTGGAAGATTCTTGCGGTTTTTTTACTGGGAAGTGCACTCTATGCAGGATGGGTCATGTTGTTCATGCGGAAAAGGAAAGCGCTGGACAACCGAAGGTTCGAAGCGCAGTCGGCCAATCAAAGCAACGTTTACCAGCTTATCACCGGAATGCAGGAAATCAAGCTGAATAACTGTGAGAAACAAAAAAGATGGGATTGGGAAAGAATTCAGACGCGCTTGTTTAAGGTAAGTGTAAAAGCACTGATGCTTCACCAGAATCAGCAGGCAGGATCGGTATTTATTCACCAGACTAAAAATATCCTCATTATTTTCCTGGCAGCAAAGTCGGTTCTTGACGGGGATATGACCCTGGGTATGCTGGTGGCTGTCCAGTTTATCATTGGTCAGCTGAATGCACCCCTGCAGGATTTTCTGCCTTTTATCACCTCGGCGCAGGATGCGCGTATTAGTCTGGAGAGACTCGGCGAAATTTATGAAACGAGGGAGGAGGAGGCCTCTGAGGAGGTGAAAATCAGGGAACTACCAGCCACAAAAGAAATTGTACTGAAGGATGTAACCTTCCGCTATGAAGGGCCAAGGTCACCCAAAGTGCTGGACCAGATCAGTCTGACCATCCCGGAGAACAAGGTAACCGCATTGGTGGGGCCCAGCGGGAGTGGCAAAACCACCCTGATTAAGCTGATTCTGGGTTTCTATCCGGTCAATGAGGGTGAAATCAGACTGGGTAATTTCCTGCTTGACCAGTACAGCATGGCAACCTGGCGTTCCCATTGCGGTGTGGTAATGCAGGACGGGTTCATATTTTCCGACACCATTGCAGGGAATATTGCCGTCGGAGAGGAACTCCCTGACAGAGAGAAGCTGCTTAAAGCGGTAACTGTGGCCAATATCCGTGATTTTATCGAATCACTGCCTTTGCGCTACAATACGAAGATAGGACAGGAGGGGTCCGGGTTAAGCCAGGGACAGAAACAAAGGATATTGATAGCCAGGGCGGTTTACAAAGATCCTTCCTTTATATTCCTTGATGAAGCGACCAATGCCCTGGATGCGGGAAACGAGAAGGTAATTTTGGGGAATATGGAAGCCTGTTTCAGGGGGAAAACAGTGGTTGTGGTGGCACACAGGCTCAGTACAGTGAAAAATGCCGACCTTATTGTAGTCCTTGACCAGGGCAGAATTGCAGAAACGGGGAGTCACGAACAACTGACAGCAAAAAAAGGAGTATATTATCATCTTGTAAAGGACCAGCTGGAACTTGGTGTATGACAGACGAACCGGACCATATTGAGTTGAGGAGTGAGGAAGTCAGGGACATCCTGGGAACTCCACCGCGGTGGCTGGAGCGGAGGGGTATCCTTGTGGTTACCCTTGTAATCATGGCTTTACTAGGTCTGGGCTTGGTTTTCCGATATCCCGACATTATCACAGCCCGGATCACGGTACTCTCGGAAAATCCTCCCGTTACGCTGGTATCAAAAGCTTCAGGGAAACTCGACCGGCTCTTTGTCGCCGATCAGCAAGTGGTCGAAGAAGGGCAGTTGCTGGGTATCATCGAGAATCCGGCCCGGCATGAGGATATCTATTCCCTTATCAGCCGTATTGATACTTTGGAGGATTGCCTCGGTAAACCTGAAATTCTGAGGAACATCGATTTCAAGGGGGATTATCAGCTGGGTGAGGTTCATCCTTATTATACCGCGTTTCTTTCGCGCTTCGACGAATACAGGACCTCCCTGACCTTTAACCGGTATGAGGAAAAAATAAAGAGTTTACAGCGTCAGGCCTCCGATCTGGAAAAGTACCTGTTCCAGCTGACAAGCCAAGCCCGGATACTGGATGACAAGATGTCGATCGGCAAAAGGCAGCTTTCCCGCGATTCCATGTTATACAGACAGAAAGCCATCTCCGAAATCGAACTGGAAAAATCAACGTCGGAATTTCTGAATCTTGAATTTGAGCATCGCTCAGCCATTGCCAACCTGGCCGGCACGAGAATGCAGATTTCACAGGTGCAGCGTCAGATTGCCGAGGAACAGACCCAATGTTCGGAACAGCATAATCTGCTTTTGTCTTCAACCCGCGAGAGTTATGGAAATCTGAGCAATCAGCTGAGGATTTGGGAACAGCGCTTCGCCCTTAAAACGCCGGTGAGGGGTAAAGTTACCTTTAACAACATCTGGAAGGTGAATCAGCAAATCGATCTGGGAACAGAGGTATTTTCAGTGGTACCCACTGAAGGACAAAAGATTATTGGCAGGGTGGTGTTGCCTGTGGCCGGATCGGGGAAGGTTCAGCCGGGGCAGAGGGTGAACATCCGGCTCGATAATTTTCCCCACCTGGAATACGGTATTCTGGAGGGAGTGATCACCTCCATATCGCTGGTGCCTGTCACAACAGCTGAAGGCGAGTTTTATACCGCGGAAGTGTCGCTTGACCAGGGACTGGTCACCAATTATAAAAAGAAATTGCCTTTCAGTGAAGAGATGCATGGGGAGGCAGGGATTATTACAAGCGACCGGCGATTGTTGTCCCGGTTGGTGGCCCCATTGGTATCGCTGGTTCATGAGAGAATGTTAACCAATTGATATTTTAATTCTTATTCACTTCATATTTTCCTGATTTTTCCACTGGCCGAATTTGTGGATTGACGGAAATTTGTAATTTTGCGTGCCGATTTCAGAAGTAAAATCTGTTTTTTATTCCTGAAATCATTGTAATTCAATAATTATACATACTTTTGCAGTCCATTTTTTAGGATATTATTAACGACGAAAAAACAGGTATTTATGCCAACGATTCAACAGTTAGTTAGAAAAGGAAGACAAACCAAAGTGGAGAAGAGCAAATCTCCGGCACTGGATTCATGTCCTCAGCGTCGTGGGGTATGTGTGCGTGTGTACACCACAACCCCGAAAAAGCCGAATTCTGCCATGCGTAAAGTGGCCAGGGTGCGGCTTACCAACGGCAAGGAGGTGAATGCGTACATTCCCGGAGAAGGTCACAATCTTCAGGAGCACTCGATTGTTCTGGTTCGCGGTGGCAGGGTGAAAGATCTCCCTGGTGTCCGTTATCACCTGATTCGTGGTGCGCTTGATACTGCCGGAGTGGAAGGACGCCTTCAGCGCCGGTCGAAATATGGTGCCAAGAGGCCTAAAGCCGGGAAAGCACCCGCAACTGCCGGAAAAAAGAAGTAAAAAAATCGTTCATTTAAGTTCATGCTAAGTGGTTTGGTTGAGTAAGTGTCATCTCTTTTTTGTCTTCCGGAGATGAACTGAAGACACCGCCTGTGGGCAGCCAATTTAAATAACACTAAAAAAAGAAAAATGAGAAAAACAAAACCAAAGAAGAGACATCTTCTTCCCGATCCCAAGTTCAACGATGTATTGGTAACCCGTTTTGTGAATGACCTGATGAAAGACGGGAAAAAATCAGTGGCCTATACCATATTCTATGACACCCTTGATCTGGTGACCAAACGGATGAAAAATGATGAAGTAGCTCCGTTGGATGTTTGGAAAAAGGCGCTGGAGAATATTACCCCCCAGGTAGAAGTAAAAAGCCGCAGGGTTGGTGGTGCAAATTTTCAGGTTCCGATGGAAATCCGCAACGAACGCAAGGTGGCCATCAGTATCAAGAACCTGATTCTCTATGCAGGTAAACGTTCCGGAAAATCGATGGCCGACAAGCTTTCTTCCGAGATCATTGCTGCGTACAACCTTGAAGGCGGTGCTTACAAGAAGAAAGAAGATACCCACCGTATGGCTGAAGCAAACCGTGCTTTTGCTCATTTCAGATTTTAACAGCTTGTGTATTTACACAGTAGATTAATATTTATTTTAGTATGGCTGTTCAGGATCTGAGATATACCAGAAATATAGGCATCATGGCGCACATTGATGCCGGTAAAACCACTACTTCGGAGCGAATTCTCTATTATACGGGATTGACTCACCGGCTCGGGGAAGTTCATGATGGTGCAGCCACCATGGACTGGATGGAGCAGGAACAGGAGCGGGGTATTACCATTACATCGGCTGCCACCACAACTTTCTGGAAATATCTGGACCAGAACTACAAAATCAATATCATAGACACTCCGGGTCACGTCGATTTCACTGTGGAAGTGGAACGGTCGCTTAGGATTCTGGACGGTGCCGTAGCGCTTTTCTGTGCGGTGGGTGGCGTCGAGGCTCAATCAGAGACAGTATGGCGCCAGGCTGAAAAATATGGAGTGCCAAGGGTAGCCTTTGTTAACAAGATGGATCGCCAGGGGGCTGATTTCTTCCGTGTGTACAGCGATATACGGAATAAGCTCAAAGCAAATCCTGTACCCCTCATGGTCCCCATCGGATCTGAAGAAAATTTCCGGGGCGTAATCGACCTGATTACCATGAAAGCCATTTTCTGGTTTGATGATGAGAATTTCGGTTCCAGGTTCGTGGTGGAGGAAATTCCGGAAGATATGAAGGAACTGGCGTTGGAATGGAGGACTAAACTGGTGGAAGCAGCAGCCGAACACGATGACGAGCTTCTGGAACGTTATTTCGAGCATCCCGATTCCATCACTCCTGAAGAGTTGCATCAGGTGATCCGCAAATCCACCATTTCAGGGGGAATAATTCCGATGATGTGTGGCTCCGCCTTTAAGAACAAGGGGATCCAGCGGCTGTTGGATGCAGTGTGTGCCTATTTGCCAAGTCCGGTCGACATTGAAGCGGTGGTCGGGACTGTGCCCGGTTACAAGGATGAAAAAGTTACGCGCAGGCCCGATGCTTCGGAGCCGCTGGCAGCTCTGGCCTTTAAAATTGCCACGGATTCGTTCGTAGGCCGTTTGTGCTACATACGGGTTTATTCCGGAAGGTTGGATGCCGGGCAACAGGTTCTCAACTCCCGGACAGGGAGGAAGGAGCGGATTTCGCGTTTATACCAGATGCATTCCAACAAGCAGAATCCGAAGGATTTCATTGAAGCGGGAGATATTTGCGCGGCTGTGGGATTCAAGGACATCCGTACGGGGGATACCATCTGTGCTGTTAATCATCCCATTGAGCTGGAGAGCATGATTTTCCCGGAACCTGTGATCGGGATTGCCATTGAGCCCCGTTCGCAGAATGACATAGACAAGCTTGCCAACGGATTGTCGAAGCTCTCGGAAGAGGATCCGACCTTTGTGGTCAATACCGATCCCGATTCAGGACAGACTGTGATCCGCGGCATGGGAGAGCTACACCTGGAGATCATTGTGGACCGGCTCCGGCGGGAATTCAAGGTGGAGTGCAACCAGGGAGCTCCGCAGGTGGCCTACAAGGAAGCGTTGACGCGTGCGGTTGAATTGCGTGAGGTTTTCAAGAAGCAGACCGGTGGTCGCGGGAAATTTGCAGACATCGTGGTTCGTATCGAACCTGTCGAACAGGGAGTCACCGGACTTCAGTTCGTGGATAACGTGAAGGGCGGGAATATTCCGAGAGAATATATTCCGGCTGTTGAAAAAGGTTTCAGGGAATCACTGGTAAATGGTCCGCTTGCAGGGTATCCCGTAGATGGGCTGAAAGTGACACTCCTGGACGGATCTTTCCATGCGGTGGACTCCGATCAGCTTTCATTTGAAATCTGTGCCAAGCAAGCCTACCGCAGCGCTGCTCCCAAAGCCGGACCCAAATTGCTGGAGCCCATCATGAAGCTCGAAATTGTGACTCCTGACGAATACATGGGAGACATCATAGGGGACCTGAACCGCAGAAGAGGAAATGTAACCGGCATGGAGTCCAAGTCAGGAGCCCGGGTAATCAGTGCCCATGTTCCGCTTTCGGAACAGTTCGGATATGTGACCACCCTCCGTACGCTCTCATCAGGAAGGGCCACTTCATCGATGGAATTCAGCCATTATGAGGAAGTACCCCGCAACCTTGCTGAAAAGATACTTACTGAAATACAGGGAAAAACAGACTTATTACAATAAAAAATTAATCATTTTCTCATTATGAGTCAAAAAATCAGGATTAAACTGCAATCGTACGATCACAATCTTGTGGACAAGTCTGCTGAAAAAATCGTCAAAACGGTGAAATCTACCGGAGCAGTGGTCAGCGGTCCGATACCGTTGCCTACGCACCGCAGGATTTTCACGGTACTGCGCTCGACCTTTGTCAATAAAAAGTCAAGGGAACAGTTTCAGCTCTCCTCTTACAAGCGGTTGATTGACATTTACAGTTCAACGGCAAAAACCATCGACGCGCTGATGAAGCTTGAATTGCCCAGCGGTGTTGAGGTTGAAATTAAAGTGTGATAATAAAAAAAAGTAGTCGAAAATGGCTGGAATTATTGGAAAAAAAATCGGAATGACATCCGTATTCAGTGTTGAGGGGAAGAATATCCCATGCACTGTGATTGAAGCCGGTCCCTGTGTGGTTTCACAGGTTAAGACCGTGGAAAAGGACGGCTACCATGCGCTGCAACTTGCCTTTGATGACAAACGGGAAAAGAGTGCCAACAAGGCCGAGTTTGGACATTTTAAAAAGGCAGGAACGACACCAAAGCGCAAGGTGGTGGAATTCAAGGACACTTTCAGGGAGCATTTCAACCTGGGAGATGTGATTAATGTGAGGATTTTTCAGGAGAACGACTATGTGGATGTGGAAGGAGTTTCCAAAGGGAAAGGCTTCCAGGGAGTTGTCAAAAGGCATGGTTTCGGGGGTGTTGGCGGCAGTACCCACGGTCAGCATAACCGTTTGCGTGCTCCCGGATCATTGAGTGCTTCCTCATGGCCTTCAAGGGTATTCAAGGGACTTCGTATGGCCGGACGTATGGGGGGTGACAATATGACCATTGAGAACCTTCTGGTGCTGAAAGTCATTCCGGAGCAGAATATTATTGTACTTAAGGGATCAGTTCCGGGTGCAAAGGGGTCTTACATTTCAATACGGAAACAATGGAATTAAGTGTATATAACATTCAGGGAACTGAAACCGGAAGGAAAGTCGAACTCAACGACGAGATTTTCGGTATTGAGCCAAACGATCATGCCATTTACCTTGATGTAAAGCAGTATCTGGCCAATCAGCGGCAGGGAACACACAAGACCAAGGAGAGGGGTGAAGTGGCCGGGAGTACCAAGAAGATCAAACGTCAGAAAGGTACCGGAACAGCCCGTGCAGGTATGATTACCTCGCCGACGATTGTGGGCGGAGGCCGTGCCTTCGGACCGCGTCCGCGCAATTACAGCTTTAAACTGAACAAGAAGGTGAAGCAGCTGGCCCGCAGGTCGGCACTGACTTACAAGGCGCAGGACCACAATATTGTAGTTTTAGAGGATTTTACTTTTGAGGCCCCGAAAACACAGAAGATCGTGGCCATCTCCGAAAACCTGAAAATATCTGATAAAAAGTTACTTTTCGTATTACCGGAAGAAAATAAAAGTATATATTTGTCCTCCAGAAATTTACAGGATGTTTCGGTTGTAACTGCTTCAGAATTAACGACTTATCAGATACTCAATGCGAAAACGCTTGTGATTCTGGAAGGTTCGGTAGGAAAAATCGAAGATGTTTTCAAGCTTTAAGATCATCGTACAATGGATATATTAGTAAAACCAATAGTTACCGAAAAGATGACGGCACAGGGTGAGCGGTTCAACCGCTACGGTTTTGTCGTTCGCCGTACGGCCACCAAACAGCAGATCAAGAAGGCTGTGGAGAGCATGTATGATGTATCGGTTGAGGCTGTAAACACGATGGTTTACGGTGGAAAAATCAAATCGAGGTTTACCAAGGCTGGTGTAATCTCAGGGAAGACACCCTCCTTCAAAAAAGCGATAGTGACGCTTGCCAAGGGAGAAAGTATTGATTTCTATAGTAATATTTAACAGAAAATGGCAGTAAGAAAAATTAAACCAGTATCACCGGGTCAAAGGCACAAGGTTATCAGTGCCTATGACGCCATTACTGCATCAAAGCCTGAAAAATCATTGTTGGAGCCCCTGCGGAAATCTGGTGGTCGTAATAACCAGGGCCGCATGACAATGAGGTATATAGGTGGGGGACATAAGCAGAAATACCGTCTTATTGATTTCAAACGGAACAAGGATGGGGTTTCTGCGGTTGTCGATTCAATTCAGTACGATCCCAACCGTACTGCCAACATTGCGCTTCTGGTCTATGAAGACAATGAGAAGAGGTACATCCTTGCGCCCAACGGGTTGCAGGTTGGACAGAAGCTCTTCAGTGGCACCGGGATAGATCCTGAAATTGGAAATTCCCTTCCCCTGGCTGAAATACCTCTGGGAACATTGGTTCACAACATTGAATTGCAACCCGGACAGGGTGGCGTCATGGCGCGCAGTGCAGGAACTCATGCTCAGCTGACATCCCGCGAAGGCAGGTATGTCACTTTAAAATTACCTTCGGGTGAAGTTCGTATGGTACTTACCACCTGCAGGGCTACTGTTGGTATCGTAGGTAACGGAGACCATATCCTGGAAAAATCGGGAAAAGCAGGACGCAGCCGTTGGCTGGGCCGCCGGCCCCGTGTTCGTGGTGTGGCCATGAACCCGGTAGATCACCCCATGGGTGGCGGTGAAGGCCGGGCTTCAGGAGGTCATCCCAGATCCCGTAAAGGATTGCTGGCAAAAGGGTACAAAACACGTGCCCCGAAGAAAGCATCCAGCAGGTATATTGTTGAACGTAGGAAGAAATAATTTTAAAGGAGAAACACATGAGTCGTTCATTAAAAAAGGGCCCGTTCATTGCTTTCAAACTTGAAAAGAAAGTGCTGGCGATGAATGAAGCAGGCAAAAAGTCGGTTATGAAAACCTGGGCCAGGGCTTCCGTTATTTCCCCTGATTTTGTGGGGCACACCATCGCCGTCCATAACGGGAATAAATTCATCCCGGTTTATGTGACGGAAAACATGGTTGGCCATCGTTTAGGCGAATTTGCACCTACCCGTACCTTCAGGGGGCATGCCGGTAACCGGAAATAAGGCTAACTGACAATTGTAATTTTTAAATTGAAAATCAATGGGTGCCAGAAAAAGAGAAGCAGCTGAAAAACGCAAGGAACTGAAAAAACAACAATATTTTGCTGTTTTAAATGATTGTCCGACTTCACCACGGAAAATGAGGCTTGTGGCCGATATGATCAGGGGTATGGAAGTGAACAGGGCATTGGATGTATTGAAATTTTCGTCAAAGGAAGCGTCGGGAAGGGTTGAAAAACTGCTCATGTCGGCCATTGCCAACTGGCAGGCGAAAAACGAAGGTGTCAGAATTGAAGAACATCCTTTGTTTGTAAGCCGGATTATGGTGGATTCAGGCCGTATTCTGAAAAGGTTGCGCCCGGCTCCGCAGGGTCGTGCCCACCGGATCAGAAAACGTTCAAACCACGTGACGATTTTTGTGGATCAAAAGAATGAAGTTGTTGAAAATATTAATGGATAGCAGATGGGACAGAAAGTAAATCCAATATCAAATCGTCTGGGTTTCATCAAAGGATGGGATTCCAATTGGTTTGGCGGAGATAACTACGGTGAAAAACTGGTGGAAGACCAGAAAATCCGTGATTATCTGAATGCACGTCTGGCTAAGGCAAGCATTTCGAAAATCATTATCGAACGCACGCTGAAGCTGATCACCATCACAGTGCATACTTCCCGTCCGGGTATCATTATTGGTAAAGGAGGCCAGGAAGTTGACAAACTGAAGGAGGAACTCAAGAAAGTTACCAGCAAGGAAGTACAAATCAACATCTTCGAGATTAAAAGGCCCGAACTCGATGCACGCATCGTTGCCAGCAACATTGCACGCCAGATCGAGGGTAAGGTAGCTTACCGCCGGGCTGTGAAAATGAGTATTGCTTCCACTATGCGCATGGGTGCAGAAGGGATCAAGGTATTGGTGTCGGGACGTTTGAACGGAGCTGAAATGGCCCGGTCCGAAATGTACAAGGATGGCCGTACCCCGCTCCACACACTCAGAGCCGACATCGACTATGCACTGGGAGAAGCCCTCACCAAAACCGGGTTGATCGGAGTGAAAGTCTGGATTTGCAAAGGCATGGTCTATGGAATCCCGGACCTTTCGCCCAATGTGGCCCCCAAGCAGAGCCGCAACGCAGCCCCGAAAGGCGGCCAGGGCGGAGGCAACAGGAAAAGAAGAAAGTAAGGGTATAACACGCTATAAATAAACGAGATGTTACAGCCAAAAAGAGTAAAATTCAGAAGAGTTCAGAAGGGCAAGATGAAAGGAAATGCCCAGCGTGGAAACCAGCTTGCTTTTGGTTCATTCGGAATCAAGGCAATGGAAGAAGCATGGATTACCGGCCGGCAGATTGAATCTGCCAGGGTCGCCGTAACCCGTTATATGCAGCGCCAGGGCCAGATCTGGATCCGGATTTTCCCGGATAAGCCGATTACCAAAAAGCCTGCCGAAGTACGTATGGGTAAAGGAAAAGGTGCTCCGGAAGCTTTCGTGGCTCCTATCACTCCTGGTCGCATCATCATTGAAGCCGAAGGTGTTTCCTTTGATATTGCCAAGGAGGCATTGCGCCTTGCTGCCCAGAAACTGCCCATTACGACCAAGTTTGTCGTAAGACGTGATTATGTCGAATAACTGAAAAAGGATAATAAGTATGAAAACGTCTGAAATAAGAGAGCTGACGAGTAAGGAAATAATGGAAAGGATGCAGACTGAGCAGGAAAACCTTGTGCGAATGAGGTTAAACCACAGTGTGTCACCCCTTGATAATCCCATGAAGATCAGGGAATCACGCCGCAACATCGCCAGAATGAAAACCATTCTTCGCAGCCGGGAAGTTAATTAATTAAGATTCATGCAGCAATGGAAGAAAATAAAGAGAGAAATCTGAGAAAAGAACGTGTGGGCGTGGTCGTAAGCAATAAAATGGACAAAACCATCGTGGTGGCCGAAAAAAGGAAATTCAAACATCCGATTTATGGCAAGTTTGTGAATAAAACCACGAAGTTCTATGCACACGACGACACCAATACCTGCAACATCGGGGATACGGTCCGGATTATGGAAACACGCCCCCTGAGCAAGCAAAAGTGTTGGAGATTAGTTGAAATTATTGAAAGGGCCAAGTAATCATGATACAACAAGAAACAAGATGTATTGTAGCTGACAACAGCGGTGGCAAAGAAGTGCTTTGCATCAGGGTGCTGGGCGGAACACGTAAACATTATGCCAGCATTGGTGATACCATTGTAGTGGCGGTAAAAAGTGCAACCCCGGGAGCCGATGTGAAAAAGGGTTCTGTCTCCAGGGCCATTGTGGTTCGTACCCGCAAGGAAGTACGCCGCAGTGACGGATCCTATATCCGTTTTGATGACAATGCCGTGGTGTTGTTGAATAACGCAGGTGAAATGAGGGGAACCCGTATCTTCGGGCCTGTAGCCCGCGAATTGCGTGATCTGAACATGAAAATCATTTCACTGGCACCCGAAGTGCTGTAATTAAGGAAAAAGAGTGACCATGCAAAATAAGTTACACATAAAAAAAGGAGACACGGTAGTTGTCATTTCCGGCGATAGCGCGGGAAGTAAAGGCCGGGTACTGCAGGTTAACCGCAAAACCGAAAGGGCGATCGTGGAAGGCGTGAATATGATGAAGAAACATACAAAACCCAATACCCAGTATCCACAGGGGGGAATTGTAGAGAAAGAGGCAGCCGTCCACATCTCCAACCTGATGCTGGTAGACCCCAAAACCGGGAAACCTACCCGTATCGGCAGGAGATTGAATGAGAATGGAAAATTAGTTCGTTATTCCAAAAAATCTGGAGAGGAGATCAAGTAATGGCTTATACACCTACCCTTGAAAAGAAATACAAGGAAGAAATTATTCCTGCCCTGATGAAGGAATTCAGTTACAAATCAGTGATGCAGGTTCCCCGGTTGGAAAAAATAGTGCTCAACCAGGGCGTCGGATCTACGATTGCTGACAAGAAAATCATCGAAGTGGCAACCGAAGAGATGACCATGATCTCAGGTCAGAAGGCAGTTCAGACCAGGTCAAAAAAAGATATCTCCAACTTCAAACTAAGGAAGAAAATGCCCATCGGCGTTCGTGTGACATTGCGTAGCGACCGTATGTACGAATTTCTGGACCGTTTGATTTCAGTGGCTCTTCCGCGAATCCGCGATTTCCGTGGCATAGAGAGCAAAATGGATGGCAGGGGAAATTATACCCTGGGTGTTCCCGAACAGATTATTTTCCCTGAAATCAACATTGACAAGGTGAATAAAATCAACGGGATGAACATTACTTTCGTGACCACCGCCGACTCTGATGAAGAAGGTTTCGCGTTGCTGAAAGAGATAGGTTTACCATTCAAAAACGTCAAAAAGAATTAAGTTATGGCTAAAGAATCATTGAAAGCACGCGAAGTCAAACGCGCGGCATTGTTTGCCAAATATTCAGAGATTAGAGCCCGGCTGAAAGAAGAAGGTGATTTTATCGGTCTTCAGAAACTTCCCAGAAACTCTTCGCGCGTCAGGTTGCACAACCGGTGCAAACTTACCGGTCGTCCGAAAGGGTATATGCGTCAGTTTGGAATCAGCAGGATCAACTTCCGCGAAATGGCTTCCGAAGGATTGATTCCGGGTGTTAAAAAAGCAAGTTGGTAACAGGTTAAAAGAGTTGAAAAATGAGTAAAGTTACAGATCCAATAGCAGATTATCTCACCCGGCTGAGGAACGCGATCAGTGCCAATCACAGGGTAGTGGATATTCCTGCATCCAATCTGAAGAAAGAGATTACCCGGATACTGAAGGAAAAAGGGTATATCCTCAACTATAAATTTGAGGAAGAGGTGAATCACCAGGGCAATATCAAAATCGCACTGAAATATCACCCCGAGACAAAAATTTCAGCCATCAAGGCGCTGGAAAGAGTAAGCCGTCCGGGTCTCCGGAATTACTGCGATTCGGAAAATATACCCCGGGTGCTGAATGGATTGGGTATTGCAGTGATCTCTACCTCCAAGGGAGTGATTACGGATAAGGAAGCCCGCCAAATGCAGGTGGGTGGTGAAGTTTTATGTTACGTATATTAAGAGGAGGTTTACCATGTCAAGAATAGGCAAATTACCCATTGAAATCCCGGCAGGCGTCAAGGTTGACATCAGTGATGACAATGTGATCACGGTGAAAGGCCCGCTGGGAACGTTGACCCAGACGGTTAACAAGGCGATAAAAGTGACACAGGAAGACAATTCCCTCCATTTTACACGTCCCGATGACAACAAAACCAACCGTTCGCTTCATGGATTGTACCGTTCACTGGTGAACAACATGGTTACCGGTGTTACAAAAGGATTTGAAGTGAAGATGGAACTTGTGGGTGTGGGTTTCCGCGTGGAACAGTTGCCCAACAATGTACTCGACCTTGTTTTGGGCTATTCTCACCATACTTATCTTCAGATACCTACTGAAATTACGGTGGAGGCAAAAACCGAAAAGAGAAGCAACCCGTTCATCACGATGAAGAGTATCGACAAACAACTCATCGGACAGGTGGCAGCCAAGATCCGGTCGTTCCGTGAACCTGAACCTTACAAGGGCAAGGGTATTAAGTTTGTGGGTGAGCAGCTGAGACGTAAAGCAGGGAAAGCCGCTGGTGTTAAATAGTAAAAAACTGAATAATTATGGCTTTAACTAAAATAGAAAGGCGGTACAGAATTAAAAACCGCATCCGCAAAATCGTTACCGGAACCGGTGAACGTCCCAGAATGAATGTTTACAGAAGCAACAAACAGATATCCGTTCAGCTGATCGATGATGTGCAGGGTGTTACAGTGCTTGCGGTTTCCTCAAATGTAAAAGAGATCGCAGACGCATCCGGTACCAAAACCGAAAAAGCAGCACTGGTGGGTAAACTGGTGGCGGAGAAAGCCCTTGCCGCGGGAATCAGTGAAGTGGTTTTCGACCGCAATGGTTTTCTGTATCATGGAAGAGTTAAACAATTGGCAGACGCTGCCCGTGAAGGTGGCCTTAAATTTTAATGAATATGGCGGAAAATATCAGAAATATCAAGACCAGTGATCTGGATCTGAAAGACCGGCTAGTGGCCATCAACCGTGTTACCAAAGTGACCAAAGGGGGGCGTACGTTCAGTTTCTCCGCGATTGTGGTCGTGGGAAATGAAAACGGGATCGTCGGCTGGGGTCTTGGAAAAGCCAGCGAAGTCACTGCAGCCATCGCCAAAGGTGTGGACGCTGCCAAGAAAAATCTCGTGAAGATTCCGGTCATCAAAGGTACCATTCCTCATGAGCAGGAAGCCAAATTTGGTGGTGCCCAGGTACTGCTTCGTCCGGCCCGTTCAGGAACCGGTGTGAAAGCAGGGGGTGCTATGCGTGCCGTACTGGAAAGTGTGGGAATTCATGACATTCTTGCAAAATCGAAGGGTTCATCTAATCCTCACAACCTCGTGAAGGCAACCATGGAGGCACTTCTTGAATTGAGGGATGCTTACACGGTATCGCAGCAGCGCGGTATTTCAATGGAAAAAGTTTTTAAAGGATAACAGTTATGGCAAAGATCAAAGTTACACAAGTCAGGAGCAGCATAGGTTCCACGAAGCATCAGAAAGCAATCCTGGAATCGCTGGGTCTGCACCGCAGGCTGCAAACTGTAGAACACAACGATTCTCCCGAGATCATGGGAATGATCGCCAAGATGAGGCATATGCTAACTGTTGAGGAAGTAAAATAATCTGGAAATTTGTAAAGTTATGGATTTAAGCAAAATAAAGCCAGCGAAAGGTTCAACCGCAGTCAACAAACGGTTAGGCCGGGGCCAGGGATCCGGATGGGGCGGTACTGCTTCACGCGGACACAAAGGAGCCCAGTCAAGATCAGGCTATTCAAGAAAGATCGGTTTCGAAGGAGGTCAAATGCCTTTGCAGCGTGTGGTCCCGAAATCAGGATTTAAAAACCTGAACAGGGTCGAGTACAAGGCGATTAACCTCGAAGTACTCCAAAAACTTTCCGAATCCCTGAATCTGGATGTGATCGACCTGAAGACCCTTGCGAGTGTGGGTGTCATTTCGAAAAACGACAAGGTAAAAATCCTCGGAAATGGAAACCTTACTGCCAAACTGACAGTGAAAGCAAATGCTTTTTCAAAAAGTGCGAAAGAGGCGATCGAGAAATTAGAAGGAACCATCGAAATACTCTAAACTGTAATGAAACGATTTATAGAAACCCTGAAGAACATCTATAAGATTGAAGACTTACGGAATAGGTTGGGAACTACTTTCCTGTTCATTCTTGTCTATCGTCTGGGGTCTTACGTCTCCCTGCCAGGTATTGATCCTGCGCAGCTTGGACAGTTGAAGAGCCAGACCGCTGACGGATTACTCGGGTTGCTTGACATGTTCTCGGGAGGAGCTTTTTCCAATGCATCCATTTTTGCACTGGGGATCATGCCTTACATCTCAGCCTCGATTGTAATTCAGTTGTTGGGAATTGCGGTTCCCTATTTCCAGCGTTTACAGAAAGAGGGTGAATCAGGCCGGCGGAAAATTAACCAGATCACACGGTATCTGACTGTGCTGATCCTGATTTTCCAGGCACCTGCCTATCTGGCCAACCTTCACTACCAGTTGCCGGAAACCGCATTTGCCATTACCGGAGCCAGGTTTACCATCAGTTCGACCATTATCCTGACCGCGGGTTCCATGTTCGTCATGTGGCTCGGAGAAAGGATAACGGACAAGGGAATTGGAAACGGGATCTCCCTGATCATTATGATCGGGATCATCGCCAGGTTGCCATTCTCCGTGTTTGCGGAATTTGCCTCCCGGATTAACCAGGAAGGCGGCGGTTTGGTCATGTTCCTTATTGAATTTGTATTGCTCTTCTTCGTCTTCGTGGGAACGATCCTGCTTGTCCAGGGGACACGCCGGATTCCTGTACAGTATGCCAAACGGATCGTCGGTAACAAACAGTACGGTGGAGTGAGGCAGTATATCCCACTGAAAGTGAATGCCGCCGGTGTGATGCCGATTATTTTCGCCCAGGCGATCATGTTTGTGCCCATCACACTTGCAGGTTTTGCAAATTCTGAAAATCTCGGTAAATTTGCATCCGCTTTTGCCAACAATACCGGGTTCGTGTATAATTTCACCCAGTTCCTGCTGGTAATCGCATTTACCTATTTTTATACGGCCATCACCGTGAATCCGGTCCAGATGGCTGAAGACATGAAGAAAAACGGTGGTTTCATCCCCGGTGTAAAACCAGGGAAGAAAACGGTGGAGTACCTCGATACCATCATGTCGAGGATTACATTCCCGGGCTCCATTTTTCTGGGCATTGTGACCATTCTTCCGGCATTTGCCATGATAATCGGGATCAATACCCAGTTTGCTTATTTCTTCGGGGGGACTTCCCTGCTGATCCTTGTGGGGGTTATTCTAGACACGCTTCAGCAAATTGAGAGTCACCTTCTGATGCGCCATTACGATGGTTTGATGAAGTCGGGAAGGATAAAAGGCAGGACAGGCGGTGGTCAGGCGATGTATTAAAAATGACCGCTTCTTTCATTGACAGTGTTATAGGCAGGTAGGTTTTCGTGGAATCCGATAAAAAAATAAAAAACAACAATTATTTATGGCAAAAACGCCATCCATAGAACAAGACGGAACGATCATCGAGGCATTGTCGAATGCAATGTTCAGAGTTGAACTCGAAAATAGCCACGTGATTACTGCCCATATCTCGGGAAAAATGAGGATGCACTATATCAAGATCCTCCCCGGCGATAAAGTAAAGGTGGAAATGTCGCCCTATGACCTGACTAAAGGAAGAATCACTTTCAGATACAAAAATTAAAGAAATAAAGTAGTATGAAAACGCGGACATCAATCAAAAAGCGGAGCGCCGACTGCAAAATTGTAAGCAGAAAAGGACGCTTGTATGTGATCAATAAAAAGAACCCAAAGTTCAAACAACGTCAAGGATAATTAAAAAAATAAATAAATCACTATGGCACGTTTAGTAGGTGTGGATATTCCTGATAATAAAAGGGGAGAAATAGCTCTGACATACATTTATGGTATTGGCAGAAGTGCTTCCAGTTCGATCCTTGCGAAAGCCGGTGTTGACAAAGATCTGAAGGTCCAGGAATGGAACGATGAGCAGTTCGGGAACATCCGGCAGGTCATTACCGAGTCGATCAAGGTAGAAGGAGAACTTCGTTCAGAAGTTCAGCTGAACATTAAGCGTTTGATGGACATCGGTTGTTACCGGGGTATCCGTCACCGCATTGGACTTCCTGTGAGAGGACAGTCGACAAAGAACAATGCCCGTACCCGGAAAGGAAAGAAGAAAACTGTTGCAAACAAGAAAAAAGCCACTAAATAAGATTTTTAAGTTATGGCAAAAAAGACAGGTACAAGCAAGAAAAGGGTTGTGGTGGTCGAGCCCAACGGGATGGCCCATGTGCACTCCTCTTTCAACAATATCATTGTGACATTGACCAACCTGAACGGCGAAGTGATCAGTTGGTCGTCGGCCGGGAAAAAGGGTTTCCGTGGTTCAAAAAAGAATACTCCCTACGCGGCTCAGGTGGCTGCCGAAGAGTGCGCAAAGACCGCCTTTGACCTTGGCTTACGCAAGGTGAAAGCATATGTGAAAGGACCGGGTAACGGCCGTGAGTCGGCAATCAGGGCAATTTCGAATACCGGAATCCAGGTGACGGAAATCATGGATGTGACTCCTCTTCCCCACAACGGATGCCGGCCACCCAAAAGAAGACGTGTATAATTTTTAATCGATCAGGTAATGGCTAGATACAGAGGACCAAAATCAAAAATTGCCAGAAAATTCGGTGAACCTATTTTCGGACCCGATAAAGCTTATGAACATAAGAATTATCCTCCCGGAATGCATGGCTTAAACGCCAAAAGGAGGAAAAAATCGGAATATGGCTTGCAGTTAAAGGAAAAACAAAAGGCTAAATATACCTATGGTGTATTGGAAAGACAGTTCAGGGGACTGTTCCAGAAAGCCGCCGCATCGACCGGGAAAACCGGTGATGTGCTGCTTCAGCTGCTGGAATCGAGGCTCGACAACGTGGTCTTCCGGCTTGGTTTGGCCAAGTCAAGAGCCGGCGCACGTCAGCTCGTCTCACACCGCCATGTGGTGGTGAATGGCGATTTGGTGAATATTCCTTCTTACATCCTTAAACCGGGTGATGTTGTGGGTGTACGTGAAAAATCCAAATCCCTTGAAATCATCGGCGAATCTCTGAATTCGCGCAGATACGGCAGGTATGGATGGCTTGAATGGGAAGAATCCCAGATGACCGGAAAATTCATCAACCGCCCTGAGCGGGATGAAATTCCCGAAAATATCAAAGAACAACTTATTGTGGAGTTGTATTCAAAACAATAATTTTACGTGAGGTTATTATGGCAATATTAGCGTTCCAAAAGCCTGATAAGGTTATCATGATTGAATCCGGTGACCGGTACGGGAAATTTGAATTCCGTCCCCTGGAGCCCGGCTATGGCATTACCATCGGTAATGCTCTGCGGAGAATCCTGCTCTCATCACTGGAAGGTTATGCAATCACCACCATCAAAATGGATGGAGTAGATCATGAATTCTCTACCATCAAGGGAGTAATCGAAGATGTCACGGAAATAATCCTCAATCTGAAACAGATCCGTTTTAAACGGGAAGTGGAAGATACCGAAGGAGAGAAAGTGACCATCACCATCGGTGGGCAGGAAGAATTTACGGCAGGCGATATCAATAAGTATATGACCGGATTCAGGGTACTTAACCCGAAACTGGTTATCTGCAGAATGGAACCTGATGTAAAACTTCACATTGAAATTACGATCAGTAAAGGACGCGGGTATATCCCGGCTGTCGAAAACCGGCCTGCTGAGGCCGAATTCGGTTTAATACCGATTGATTCAATCTACACACCGATCACAAATGTAAAATATACGGTCGAAAATTACCGTGTGGAACAAAAAACGGACTACGAAAAGCTGGTTCTTGAAATTTCCACCGACGGTTCTATTCAACCGAAAGATGCACTTAAAGAAGCTGCAAAGATTCTGATCTATCACTTCCTGCTTTTCTCCGACGAAAAAATTACCATCGATTCGGATGAGAAATTTGCCAACGAGGAATTTGACGAAGAGGTACTTCACATGCGACAGCTGCTGAAAACCAAACTGGTCGATCTGGATCTTTCCGTGAGGGCACTCAACTGCCTCAAGGCTGCTGATGTGGATACACTGGGTGAACTGGTTCAATATAACCGTACCGATTTGCTGAAATTCCGCAATTTCGGGAAAAAGTCACTCACCGAGTTGGATGATCTCCTCCTCGGAATGGGATTGAATTTCGGGATGGATATAGCAAAATTTAAATTAGACAAGGATTAACGCACAATGAGACACAATAAAAAATTCAATCACTTAGGCAGGAAGAGTGCACACCGGCAGGCAATGCTCTCCAATATGGCTGCCTCCCTGATTTTGCAAAAACGCATTAACACCACAGTGGCAAAGGCTAAAGCACTCAGGATGTATGTGGAACCTCTGATTACAAAATCAAAGGACGATACCACCCATGCCCGCCGTATAGTATTCAGTTACCTGCAAAGCAAGGAAGCTGTCACTGAACTTTTCCGTGATATATCAGTCCGGATCGGTGACCGGCCGGGTGGATATACCCGGATCCTTCGGACAGGCAACAGATTGGGTGACAATGCAGAGATGTGTATGATGGAGCTGGTTGATTTCAACGAGACTATGCTGGCTTCGAAAGAAGAGGCCCAGAAGGGGAGGAAAAGGCGTTCACGCCGGGGTGCCGCCAAAAAAACAGAAGAGGTGGCTGTAGCTCCCGCTGCTCCCAAAGCAAAGAAAAAGAGTGAAACTCCGAAAGCGGATGAGAGCGACAAAGCTGTGAAAGCTGCTGAAGAAGGATCTGCCGAAGTTTAATTCTCACTTACAATATCTGAAAGGCTGGCATTTGTCAGCCTTTTTTTGTACATTTTCATCCAAAATAACCAATATGCCCTTTAACGGATTGTCTGCATTTGTAAAACGACTGGAGGAATACGGGGAGTTGATGAGAATTACCGGCTATTTTAACCCTGAACTGGAGATTTCGGAAGTTGCCGACCGGATTTCCAAATTGCCGGGAGGAGGTAAAGCCTTACTTTTTGAAAACAACGGTACCCCGTTCCCCCTGCTCATCAATGCGCTGGGTTCGGAAGGCAGGATGGCGATGGCCTTTGGACGCGAAGGACTCTCCGGTATCGAAGCGGAAATCACCTCTGTTTTCAGATCGGCTACCTCTCCCAGGGAGAACCTGTGGGAAAAGCTGAAAATGCTGCCGCTCCTCCATGAAGTAGCCTCCTGGATGCCTTCAAAAAGGGGAGGAAAGGGGACTTGCCAGGAAGTGATCACGGCGAAACCCGACCTTCACGTTTTACCGGTCCTGAAATGCTGGCCTGCCGACGGAGGACGATTCATTACCCTGCCCGCCGTCCATACTGTGGATCCCGAATCCGGCATGCCCAATACCGGGATGTACCGGATGCAGCTATTTGAAGGGAATATGACCGGGATGCACTGGCACCGGCACAAAACGGGTGCTGCCCATTTTGAAAAATACAAGGCACTGGGTCGGAGAATGCCAGTGACCGTCACCTTAGGGGGCGACCCTGTGTATATCTATGCGGCCACGGCTCCCATGCCGGAGAACATGGATGAATATCTCCTGGCAGGATTTCTCAGAAAGAAAAGGGTGACGCTTGTGAAATGCCTGACCAACGATTTGTATGTTCCTGAAGATGTGGATTTTGTAATTGAGGGATATATCGACCCGGAAGAGGATTTTCTCCTGGAGGGACCCTTTGGGGATCATACCGGATTTTACTCGCTGACTGATTTTTATCCCCGTTTTCATGTGACCTGCATCACACACCGGAAGGATGCGGTGTACCCGGCTACCCTGGTGGGTATTCCTCCCATGGAGGATGCATGGATTGGTAAAGCAACGGAAAGAATCTTTACTGCACCCATCCGGCTCACCATGATCCCGGAACTGGTTGATATGGATCTTCCTTTTGCCGGGGTGGCGCACAATATTTCAATCGTGAAAATCAGGAAGAGCTTTCCCGGTCAGGCCATTAAGGTCATGAATTCCCTCTGGGGAGCCGGTCAGATGATGTTTAACAAAATTATGGTGGTGGTGGATTCCGAGGTGGATATCCACGATTATACTGCTTTAGCCAGGCTTTTCAGGGATCATTTCGACGCCGGTGGCAGCCTTCACTTCTCCAAAGGCCCCCTCGACATCCTCGACCACTCTTCCTCCCATGGTGGTTTCGGTTCCAAACTGGGCATTGACCTTACCATACCATTCCCTGAAGAAGTCCGGACCCGGGAAGAGAAGTCGTTCATAAACACACTTCATCCCGCAGATCTGGCTCAGGTCCCTTTTGTTTCCGGGTTTCGTGACCTTCTATCCACGATTTCTCTTCCTGTACTTTTACTGACGGTAGTGAAAAATGAGAAATTCAGCAAACCGGAGTGGGGGGAGTTTCTGTCGAATCTTCAGGGTCTTGTGCGTTTTAAGGCAGTAATCATGTTCGACCATGGAGCTTCCCTTGACGATATTTTTTCGCTGGTGTGGCTGCTTGGAGGGAATCTGGAGCCCGACCGGGATATTTCATGGATCCGTTTTCCTGGAAATGTTACCCATAAGGTCATGCTTGTGGATGCCACCATTAAAACCAGCCGGCACGACAGGTTTCAGCGTGACTGGCCCAACATCGTCACCATGGATGACCTTACCATAGCCTCTGTGGACAGGAAATGGCCATTGAATGAGTTGGGTGAGCTCCTGCCCAGCCCATCACTGAAATACAAGCCCCTCGTGAAAGGCAGGGGAGCGGTCAGGGAATAACTTCCGGCGGAAGCAGGCTTATGTGTACCTCCTTGTCGTTTTCAGGGTTGCCCCAGCAACCCGGCTATTTTTTCCAGCCATTCCCTGTCGGTCTGGTCAAATGATCCCTTCTCCTTACTGTCGATGTCAAGAACACCGGTAATCTGTCCGGTTATGTCGTACAGGAGTACCACAATTTCGGAATTTGAACGGGAATCACAGGCAATGTGACCCGGGAACTGATGTACATCTTCCACGATCACCGTTTCCCTCCGGTTGATGGCAGCCCAGCACACTCCCTTATCCTTCTCCAGAACCTGGCAGGCAACCGGTCCCTGGTAGCACCTGACAACCAGCTCTCCTTCATTCAACATGTAAAATCCTGTCCAGAAAAAATAGTCCATTTTATGATGCAAAACAGCGGCAATAGTGGCCATGCGGGCGTTTCTGTCACTGCTTTTCTTTAACAGTACTTCCAGTTGGCTGAAAATCCGGCCGTAACGGCCTGCTTTTTTGTTTGTTTCCATATAAACCACAATGATACCTTGAATGTCACAATGGGCACAAAGGTATTAATATAGATGAACACGATGAACACCGTGTTTTCTTTGTGTCGTTGTGTTTAAAAAAAGAATATACCCACCGGAAAGTTGTATTTTTGCCGCTGATCAGACAAAACAAAGGCAACAAAGGCATTATGGCACAGACACCTTCAATTCCAAAAGGAACACGTGATTTCCTGCCACAGGAGATGGCACGTCGTAATTATATCTTTGAAACCATCCGGCAGGTTTTTCATCTGTATGGATTTCAACCGATCGAAACCCCTGCCATGGAAAATCTTTCGACACTTTTAGGAAAGTACGGGGAAGAGGGAGACAAGCTTCTTTTCCGGATTCTGAATTCAGGGGATTATCTCACGGACGTTCCAGACGCTCTTTTACAGGAGAGAGCGTCCAATGCAGCCACTCCGTTTCTTGCGGAAAAGGGGCTCAGGTATGACCTGACGGTTCCATTTGCCCGCTTTGTGGTGCAACACCGGAACGACCTCGTTTTTCCGTTCAGGAGGTATCAGATTCAGCCGGTATGGCGGGCCGACAGACCGCAGAAGGGGCGGTACCGGGAGTTTTTTCAGTGCGACTGCGATGTGATCGGGAGCGATAGTCTGTTGAATGAAGCCGAACTGGTTCAGATTATCGATGAGATTTTTTCCAGATTCAAGATAAGGACGGTCACAAAAATCAATAACCGGAAGGTATTGGCTGGGATTGCCGGGGTGATCGGACATCCGGAGAAAATAACGGACATTACGGTGGCCATTGACAAAATGGAGAAGATAGGTCTTGAAAAAGTGAAGGAAGAGCTGTCGGAAAAGGGAATTTCAGGGAATGCCATAGAAAAACTAGAACCCATTCTATTGCTGAAAGGAACCACGCGTGAAAAGATCGATATTTTGAAGGAAGTATTGTCTTCCTCAGAAACGGCAATGAAAGGGTTGGAAGAGTTGGAAAAGCTTTTCGGGTACACCGGCACTTTCACGCTGAAGAATGGAACGGAGCTGGACCTGACTCTGGCCAGGGGTTTAAATTATTATACCGGGGCGATTTTCGAAGTTAAATCGTTGGATGAAGCCATTGGCAGTATATGCGGTGGCGGCCGTTATGACGACCTTACCGGGGTCTTTGGCATGCCCGGCGTTTCAGGGGTAGGGGTGTCATTCGGGGCTGAGCGTATCTATGATGTGATGACCCGGCTTGCCCTTTTCCCGGGAGAAAGCAAACTTCTGACCAGGGTTCTGTTCATCAATTTCGGAGCCACGGAGGAAATGTATGTCATGCCATTGCTGTCACGTTTGAGAAATCAGGGTATTCCTGCTGAAATTTATCCGGAACCGGACAAAATGAAAAAGCAATTGAATTATGCCCACAGAAAGGAGATTCCTTATGTAGTGCTGGCCGGAGAGAATGAGATCCGGATGCAAAAAGTTACCTTGAAAAATATGGAGGCGGGAACCCAGGAGGTGGTCAATGCAGAAGAGCTGATAAAAATCCTTTCAGCATAGCCGTTTTCTTTTCAAATTGCGAAAAAACTGAGGACCATGAAGAGCAACACTCATTTGATATCGCCCGATCCGCTGACTTTTGACATTATTGAAGATATTCTGGTGAAGGATAAAAGTTTGGAACTGTCGGCCGTGTCGGTAGAACTAATCGTGAAGAGCAAGGCCTATCTGGACCGGAAAATTGCTGAAACAACGGGACCGTTATATGGGATAACTACCGGCTTCGGAGCTTTGTGCGACAGGGTAATCTCACGGAGTGAATTGAGTAAGCTTCAGGAAAACCTGGTGGTATCGCATGCCTGCAATGTGGGGCCTGAAGTGCCGCACGATGTGGTCAGGTTAATGCTTTTATTGAAAGCACATGCATTGGCCCGTGGAAATTCAGCGGTTCAGCTTAATACGGTGCAGATGATTGTCGACCTTTTCAATCACCACATCGTACCGGTGGTATGTGAGCAGGGATCATTGGGCGCCAGTGGTGACCTTGCGCCCCTTGCCATGTTGTTCCTTCCTTTGCTGGGAAAAGGGAAGGTTTATTTTGAAGGCCGGAAACGTGATGCGGTGGAGGTACTGGCGGCTATAAACCGGGAACCTTTACGGCTTGAAGCAAAAGAGGGACTGGCCCTGCTGAATGGTACCCAGTTTATGAGCGCACATGCGGTTTACACCTTGTTGAAATCGTTCAGGCTGATCAAACAGGCCGACATCATCGGGGCCTTGTCGCTCGATGCTTTTGATGGTTTGATCGAACCCTTTCTGGAGAATGTCCAGCAAATCAGACCCCATCCCGGACAGATACAGACTGCTGCCAATTTCAGGTATCTCCTCACCGGAAGCCAGATGATGGCACACCCCAAAAAGCATATCCAGGATCCCTATTCCTTCCGGTGTATTCCCCAGGTCCATGGTGCGGTTAAAGATGCCGTGACGTATGTATCCGGAGTTGTCGAGGTAGAGATCAATTCAGTAACCGACAACCCGACAGTTTTCCCGGATGAGGATAAAATTGTGTCCGGGGGTAATTTTCATGGTGAACCCCTTGCCTTGTCCCTCGATTTCCTGGCCATGGCCATGTCGGAGCTGGGGAGTATCTCGGAAAGAAGAACATACCGGCTTATTGCAGGCGAAAGAAACCTTCCTGAATTTCTGGTGGCCGATCCGGGGCTGAACTCAGGTTTTATGATACCTCAATACGTGGCCGCTTCTATCGTGAGTCAAAACAAGCAGCTTTCAACTCCTGCCTCTGTGGATTCGATTCCTTCATCCAACGAGCAGGAAGATCACGTGAGCATGGGCGGGAATGCGGCTACCAAGGTTTTAAAGGTGGCTGACAACGTTCAGAAAATTCTGGCCATTGAGTTGTATAATGCAGCGCAGGCCATGGATTTCCGGCGTCCTCTTCAAACATCTCCGGTTTTGGAGGATTTTTTGGCCCAATACAGAACCCGTGTGGAGTTTGTAAAGGAGGATACCCTGATGTATGAAGGAATTAACGAAACGGTAGATTTCCTCGAAACCGGCAGATTTGTCATCTGAATTCCGTTCTCGCCTGAGAGAGGTGCTAAGCGAACAAGTCACTTATAAAGCCCTCTGCGGCAACGGCGAGGGGCTTCAGTTTGCCCTGCCTCCGTAATTCCGGGGCCAGGCGGCTATTTCCACTTTTTATTCCGGTATTGGTCGAACATGTGAACGCGGAATTGGTTTTCAGCCCTGTATAGCTGAAGCACTTTCTGGGGTGGTAAAATTTTCAGAAATTTCTCATTGTATCCGGAAGCCATTTCTGCCTCCTTCTTGAATGATGCAGAAATGTCGCGCGTTATTTTGATGACTTCCTGGTCGGTAAGCTTTAAATTCTCATCCCAGGTTTTCATTTCCAGGGTACGC
>CAYYJE010000012.1:0-1691 GCA_964472165.1 uncultured Prolixibacteraceae bacterium
ACCGGGGACGCGGAGGAATCCGTTTTGCCGGAGGCGAAGGCGCCAAAGCCCTGGCAGGCATGGGCGACTTCCTCCTTTTCAAGGAAACCAACGACCAGGTCATCGCTGAGGGCTATTTCGACAATGACTGGCAGTTTCAGACCGACGCCATTCAGAAAATCAAGGATTCGGGAGTAGCGGAGGCAAAATAGGAAGCAGTAACCGGTGCCTTCGGAGGGTAATCGGTGACCGGTATTCGGTATTCGGTAATCGGTAATATGGCACTGTAGGTGCCGAAGTATGGTAGGTTGTCGGTGCCGGTCTGTCTGGTTGGCTGTTGTCGGTGCCGCACTGTCGGTGCGGAAGTATGGTAGCATCGGATGCACCACACCAGTCCGCTAAGCGTCGTAGATGCGACAGTATGATAGAACCGGTGACCGGTAATCGGTGATCGGTAACGTAATATATATATGTGATATTTGTACGTAAAAATAATATTTTTTCGCTATATTTGGTCAAATCAAACCGTCACGATAAGAGCATGCAATGAATATTACCAGTTCCATATCACCTGAGATTGTTTCCCGGCTTAATGATTATTCGAAAAAATTCAGGATACCCAAGTCCAGGATCCTTGAACAGGCGCTGGAAGCCTATTTTGAAAGAATCAAAAAGGCTGAATTGATCCGTTCTTTCAAAATAGCTGCCGGGGATGAAGAAATCCTGCTTATGGCTGAGGAAGGGCTGGAGGATTACCTCAAAATTCTGGAGAATGAAACAACGTGACATCTGGCTGGCTGACCTGTATCCGGTTAAAGGAAATGAACAATCCGGGGTCCGGCCGGTGGTGGTCATCAGTGGAAATGCCATGAATGATAACCTGGGAATTGCGATCATTTGTCCGTTGACCACCAAAATAAAAAAATACGCAGGATGCCTGGTCCTTGAAAAGAATCCGGAAAATGGTCTGGCCGCTGATTCAGAAGTCATCACTTTTCAGGTCAGAACCCTGGCCAAAGAAAGATGCAAAATCCGTCTGGGAGAGATTTCCAAAGACCAGCTTCAAGTTATAAAAGAAGGATTAAACGATATTCTAACTTACTAACATACTGAACGATGAAGAATTACTTAATCTTTTTTCTGGCATTGGTATTTTTCGCCTCCTGCACATCTAAGAAGGTTTCGCTGGAAACCCTCCTCAGAGAGATGACCGACAGGGAGGCCATTGCCTGCTATCCCGATCCCGAATTTACGCTGAAGCAGTATAGCAGTTATGACAGGGCTACCGTGGCACCCGGCGACCCTGACTGGTTTGCCAACTGGGACCGCTCCATGTTTATCCGTACCGACACCATCAGCGGGCGGAAAGAGTATGTGATGATGGATGCGGAAGGCCCGGGCGCCATCGTCAGGTTCTGGATGACTTTTGCGGGGCAGAATTCCGGGAAAGGAATCCTGCGGATCTACTTCGACGGCGACACCATTCCTGCCATTGAAGGAACAGCCTTTGCCGTGCTGAGCGATTCCCTGCTGACCCACGAACCCTTGTCGGCATCTGTATCTGACTCTACAGATTACCAGCACCGCGGCCACAACCTCTACCTCCCCCTCCCTTACGCCCGCCGTTGTCTGGTTACCTACGAAAGCGGGAACATCAAGGATCAGGGGGCGAAAACCGGAGGTGAAGCAGCCTATTACAACATCAACTACCG
>CAYYJE010000012.1:1791-26576 GCA_964472165.1 uncultured Prolixibacteraceae bacterium
GGAAGGTATCCTGACCGACTGGCATGTCATGCCCTTTAAAAACCAGGCTGTAATCACCCTGGAAAATTTCGGCAGGGAGGCTGTCGACGTGAAAGAACTTGCCATTTACCATACCCCCTGGAAATGGGATAAGCGCTCCATGCATTTCGGGACTTCGTGGCACCAGTTTACCCGGCTGCAAACCGGAGGATCCAAAGAAAACGACGGCCGTGGCGGCGCCTTCGACATCAACTATGTGGAACTCACAGGCAAGGGAGTCTATGCAGGTGATGGCATTGCGCTCTTCAACACCATGTATGCCTGGTGGGGAGAAGGAGACGAGAAAGTCTTCGTCGACGGGGAAACCTTTCCCTCCCACATCGGCACCGGTACCGAGGACTACTATGGCTATGCCTGGTGCCGTCCCGAAAAATTCGCCAACCATCCTCTCATCGCCCAACCCGACGGCAGCGGCAACTTCTGGCCGGGTTATACGGTGAATATCCGCCACCGTACACTTGATGCCATTCCCTTTGAAAACCACCTGAAATTCGACATGGAAATGTGGCACTGGGCCAAGGCGACCATCAACCATGCACCAGTGACTTATTGGTATATGGTGCCCGGAGGAACCAGCCACATCGTTCCGGATACAGCGGGCGTGCAGGAAGCGGTAGCCCTGCGGCGTAGCGACATCGTCTCCCCATGGATCAGGAACGGCAGACTGGAAGGGGAAAACCTGGTGTTTAACGGCGCATCCGGAGGAAATTTCGAATACCAGCACATCCCCAGGTTTAAATGGAGTGAGGACTTGCAGCTCTTCTGGAAGGGAGGAAAAGCCGGCGACCATCTCGACCTGCTTTTCTATTCGGCCGACTCTATGACTGTGCCTGTGACCGCGGCAATCACCCATGCCCGGGACTATGGAATTTTCCGGTTTGAGCTGAACGGCAAACCTGTTCCGGGCCAGCATAACCTCTTTAACGAGGAGGTGACCACCAGGGAACTTCCACTGGGAACCCTGCCCATCCTGAAAGGGAAAAACCAACTCAGGGTGTATGTTACCGGCACCTCCGGAATTGATGGAAAAGCCTTCTTCGGAATCGACTACCTGAAATTTAACCTTTGAGAAAATCAAAAAGGTAATCTACGCTGGTCGTGACCGTTACATCGACGGGATGATCCGTTAAAAATCGTGTCTTGCTGATCTGTTCGCGCCTGGAAACGAGCAGGTAGCCAGGTTATTCACTGTCCATTCGCACCGGAAGGGAGGAAAAAACCGGCATGGCGCAACAATCAGATCATTACCAGGCACTCCCCACAGGCCTGGCTTATTGCTGCAACCCCTACTCCACCCTGAAAGCGCACCTGGGAAAGGGGAAATGGTCCGATTGCCACACAGAACCCGGAAACTGAATAAACAGTTACAGAAGGGTAAGAATCCTTGTGGTAATATCCAGAAACCCGGCCACCACAGCCAGGATATCTTCTGTTTTTTTAAGGTCGGCAAGGACCTGCTCAACCGCATTCATCCCGTCGGTCAGTTCCGGTTCCAGGACCGAAAGCTGATCGCGGATCGAATTAAGTTCGGCATTTCTCATATCCAGGAAAGCCATCTGTACCCGGTGCAACAATATACCGCTTTCCTGCTGTTTCTCAGGTGGAAGTTTTTTGGATTCCCACATGTACTCCGCCGACAACATGGAATTCCTGATTTTTCCCAGCTGACTGACCGTCAGGTTTCTCAATTCATAGGGTGCCATAATTATTGTTTTATGTTCAGAGAATAAATCTTAATTTCACGATGCCGGGAAACCGACCTGAAAAATCTGTTCCGTACTGGGGCATTCCCTGAAAGAATATGACCAGGTGAATGATTATTCCGCCTTTTTCCGGAGCATCTCCACCAGCGATATCATGGCGTCAATATCGCCGAACAAGGGCTGGAATCCCGCACTGCCCATCCTGTTTTCCACCAGATCGAGAAATGAACGCTTCAGTGCTCCGGCAGCGGCTACGGCCTTGTTCACCGCATCAAGCGAAAGGTAGGTTGTCATCACCTCCCTTCGTTTGGCCTTCCAGGGTTCACCAATCATTCCAGGATTCACATAGGGCATCATCACCTGGTTGTAGTCCTTCTGGCCAAGAAGGAGTTCCAGGTCAAAACGAAGCTGACCGGCCAAAGCGGTCACCATGGCCTGCTGGAGTTCAAGCTCCCGTTCGATGAGTGGTGCATTCCGGCGGAGCTCCGCCTCCAGTTTCTGATTCCGGAAGGAGGCAATCGCCAGTGGCACCGAAGCACCCATGAAGTCCTTCGCAGCTCCGGAGTCGAACGAAGCTTCCTTCAACCGGGGATGGAGGCTTTCGAGCGACTTCATCACGGCGTTCATCCGGTCACCAAGCGACGAAGGAGCCTCTGTGCCGGCAAGCTGTCCCAGCGCCGTGAAATAATCACCGAGCAGGGAGGTATGGCGTTGCAGATCCTGAAGGGTAGCAAGATACTCCCTGAGCACTTCCGCCCGCTCAAGATAGAGGTCACCCCGTTCTTCCTGATTGAACAAATCGCGGTCCTTCAGCAGGATCTCACTGTCAGTATCGATGGCTACCCTCCCTGTTTCCTGAAGCAACCCATCCACAGCCGTCAAGTAAAGCTTCCCCGCATCGGCAAAAGAGGCAAACTGGTTCACACGTGAAGTCACACAGGAAGTAAACACAAGGGAAAACAGCAGAAAAATCAATCGTTTCATCTCAGCAGGCGTTTGCAACTGTCAATTTACGGAATTTTTCAATGGTCATCCCCCGGTTTTGGGAAAATTATTCCCCATGGAAGAATCTAGGGCCGCAAGCGGATAACCGCAAGTTGAATTCCATCGAGCGAAAGGGGTAAGCGAGACTAAAAAAGTCCTCCACGGAAACGTATTCCTCCCATCTGAGGAAGGAAGGAGAGTTTCAATTTTGATGTTTACCGGATAATCCCTAAATTTGCTCAAACCATTTTTCTGCCGCTTATTTTTAATTTTAGCAAAATTATATCAAAAGACTTAACCGCAATTTAAGAACCAAATTATCATTATTATGTTTAAAAGAAGCTTCTATTTTCTGGGCTGCCTGGCCCTGCTGATCCTGGTGCCGGCATTTCTTCGCGCCGAAGTTAAACTTCCGGCCATTTTTGGCAACCACATGGTTTTGCAACAACAGACTGACGCAGCCATTTGGGGTACCGCCACTCCGGGGAAGACGGTTAAAGTGACGACCTCGTGGGACAGGAAGAGTTACAACAGCCGGGCCGGCGCCGACGGCAACTGGAAGGTAAAGGTTAAAACACCCGTGGCAGGAGGACCCTATGCGATCACCATTTCCGATGGGAAAGTCCTGAAACTGGAGAACGTGCTGATTGGGGAGGTTTGGATCTGCTCAGGCCAGTCGAACATGGCCATGACCATGAGCGGTTATGCGAATCAGCCCATTCTGAACGGGAATGAAGATATCGCTACTTCGGAAAATCCGTCGATGCGGTTGTTCAGGGTGGCCCAGAAATTGAGTGGGGAGCCCCTCAGCGATTTCACCGGGGAATGGAAAGAGTGCACTCCGGAAAATGTGGCGAATTTCAGTGCCACGGCCTGGTATTTCGGGAGGATGGTCCAGAAAGTCACCGGGGTTCCCGTGGGACTGATCTGTTCAAGTTGGGGAGGGACCCGCATTGAGCCCTGGATGAGCGCGCAGGGGGTTCGCAAGTTCGATTTCCTCACACTGCCCGATGTCAAAACCACCAGCAACCAGGCTCCCACGGTTCTCTTCAATGCAATGATCAACCCCATGGTGGGGTATGCCATTCGCGGGGGAATCTGGTATCAGGGAGAAGCAAACCGGAATGAACCCGAAAAATATGAAAAGCTGCTGCCGGGCCTGGTGGAAAACTGGCGTGCCGAATGGGGAATCGGCGATTTCCCGTTTTACTATGTGCAGATTGCCCCTTACGATTACGGTACGTCGGGGTTGAGTTCGGCTTATCTGAGGGAAGCGCAGTTAAAGGCCTCCACGGCGATTCCCCATATCGGGATGGCCAGTGTGATGGATGCCGGCGAAAAGGATTGCATCCACCCTGCCAACAAAAAAGTGGCCGGGGAGCGACTTGCTTACCAGGCTCTTGCCAACACCTACGGAAAAAAGGGGATTGCCTTCTCGGGTCCCGTGCTGAAGGAGATGACCGTGGAAGGCAACATGGTGAAGCTCACCTTTGACCATACCGGCAACGGGCTGACCACCTTCGGGAAAGAACTGGTCAACTTCAAGGTGGCAGGGGAGAATAAACGCTTTTACCCTGCCTTTGCGGCGATTACTTCCACGGGAATCACCCTCTTTTCACCATCAGTAGCCAAACCGGTCGCCGTCAGGTATGCCTTCGACGATTTCGTGGTCGGAGAGCTGTTCAATAATGGCGGTTTGCCTGCCTCCTCTTTCCGCACCGACAACTGGTAACGACAGGAAAAAGGATGAAACGGTTCCTGCGGATCACAGGGAGGCTCCTGCTGGGATTCACCGGGCTGACGCTCCTGCTGGTTCTCTTTTTCAAATGGGTGCCGGTTCCCGTCACGCCATTGATGGTCATCCGGACAATTCAGCAAAAAATGGCGGGGAAGCCAGCGGTACTGAAGTATGACTGGGTTTCCGTGAAAAAGATTTCACCCAACCTGCAACTTGCGGTTATCTGTTCCGAAGACCAGAACTTTGTCCGTCACCGGGGTTTCGACATGAAAGCCATCCGGAAAGTGCTTGATGAAACCAGGAACGAGGGAGGTAAGCCCAGGGGAGCCAGTACCATTTCTCAGCAAACGGCCAAAAATCTCTTTTTATGGCCGGGAAGAAGCTGGATCCGCAAAGGAATGGAAACATGGTTCACCAGCTGGATCGAACTGCTCTGGAGCAAGAAAAGGATTCTGGAGGTTTACCTGAACGTCATTGAAACGGGTGACGGCGTATATGGTGCAGCAGCAGCTTCGCACCATCATTTCGGCATTTCGCCTGACAGATTGTCGAAACGCCAGGCTGCGGCACTGGCGGCCGTCCTGCCCAACCCCCGCCGATATCAGGCGGCAAATCCTGGCCCCTATGTATCGGGCCGCATAAACTGGATCGAACGGCAGATGGCGCAATACGGACCATTGGAGCTGAAGCCGGAAAAAAAGAAACCGGAGTCAAAGGGAAAATAATACCCGGAATTAAACCTGTAATTAAAAAATAACCGTTGATGAAGTATCTCTGGATCATCGTGCTGCTGGTCGTTTTTTCCCACTGCAGTCCTGAAAAGAAGCGGGAAGAAGCTTTCTACGTAAGCAACAGGGCGCCGCTCAGGCCCAACCCCTACCTCGAACTTCCACTGGGCTCCATTCAGCCCGAAGGATGGTTGAAGGAGATGCTACTCCGGCAGAAGGAGGGAGCAACCGGTCACCTCGACGAATGGTATCCCCGGGTGATGGGGTCCAGGAACGGATGGCTGGGAGGTGACGGCGATCAGTGGGAAAGAGGCCCTTACTGGATTGACGGACTCCTTCCCCTCGCGTACATTCTGAAGGACGACTCCCTGATCGCCAAAACGAAACCCTGGATCGAATGGGCTCTCCAAAGCCAGCAACCTGATGGTTATTTTGGCCCCGTGGCTGATTATCCGCCCGAGAAGGGATTGCAGCGCAACAACAGCCGCGACTGGTGGCCCAAGATGGTGATGCTCAAAATTCTGCGTCAATATTATTCAGCGACCGGTGATGAACGGGTCATCTCCCTCCTCACCGGATACTTCCGTTACCAGTTGGAGAATCTGCCCAAAACGCCGCTGGGACACTGGACTTTCTGGGGGGAGTTTCGCGCCTGCGACAACCTGATGGTGGTTTACTGGCTATACAACATTACCGGGGATTCCTTCCTTCTTGACCTGGCCGACCTGATCAGTGAACAGGCATTTGATTTTACGGATGCTTTCCTGAACCAGGATCACCTGTCGCGGCCGGGAAGCCTCCATTGTGTCAACCTTGCCCAGGGGATCAAGGAACCGCTGATCATTTTCCAGCACCATCCCGAACCCAGGTATGAGGAGGCCACCCTGAAAGCCTTCCGTGACCTGCGCAGAAATTTCGGACATCCAACCGGACTCTACGGAGGAGATGAAACACTCCATTCGGCCAATCCCACCCAGGGATCGGAGTTATGCACTGCAGTGGAGATGATGTACTCCCTCGAAACCATCCTTGCCATCACAGGGAATGTCCAATACGCCGATCATCTGGAAAGGGTGGCTTTCAATGCGTTGCCCACCCAAATCAGTGACAGCTTTACCTCCCGCCAGTATTTCCAGCAAGCCAACCAGGTGATGGTAACCCGTCACATCCGCAATTTCGATGTCAACCACGACGGCACCGACGTGTGCTTCGGACTCCTTACCGGATACCCCTGCTGCACCTCCAACATGCACCAGGGATGGCCGAAATTCACCCAGAACCTTTTCTATGCCACACCCGGCAACGGAGTAGCCGCTTTGCTCTACGCTCCCTCTTCCGTTACCCTGAGAGCCGGATCCGGTGATACCCTCACCATCAGGGAAGAAACCGGCTATCCCTTCAGCGACAGTATACAATTTACATTTTCGCTTCAGAAAAGTGACGGAACCCTCCATTTTCCTTTTCACCTGAGAATCCCGCTCTGGTGCCACAATCCATCCCTCACGATAAACGGACAGCAGCAGGAGATCGTTTCAACCGGCCACATTATCCGGATTGAACGGGATTGGGAATCAGGCGACAAGGTAGTACTGACAGTGCCCATGGAAATAACCTTTTCGGAGTGGTATGAGAACAGCCGGGCAGTTGAAAGAGGTCCACTGGTGTACGCACTTCGTATCGGGGAATCCATAAATAGCGTAATGAACACCAAAGATCCTGAGATTTACGGTGAAACTTATGAGGAAGTAAAACCAACTTCTCCCTGGAATTACGGATTGCCCGAAAAAAATCTGAAGGAACCTGCCGGGAACTTTGAAATTATTACCCATGCCGTTTCTGATTTCCCCTGGAACCTTGAAAATGCCCCCGTGGAAATCAAAACCAGTGCCATAAGAATTCCTCACTGGAATCTGTACAACGAAATGGCCGGGCCTCAACCCTGGGGAAGGATGTATAAACCTGAAGTCGGTGCCTCTCCGCAAAAGGAGGAAATCACCCTGATCCCCTATGGATGTACCACACTCAGAATTTCGGAATTTCCGGTTCTCAGGGATTTGTAAAGAAAAAAAACAGACTGTGCTGCCCTTTTCAGTCCCCTGATTCATTGGGCATCATCCGTTTAATTTTGTATCTTGCACTACTTTTTTTGAATTAAAACCTGGAAAACCATCTTAAACAGACTATTATGGCTACGAACAGAAGAGATTTTCTGAGAAACACCCTGATTGGCGCAGGGGTTCTCTCCACAGGATTGGTCTCCTGTACCACCACGGGCAACATGGCTGCCGTTCCTTCCGCACCCCGGAAAAGAGTTCAGCGTTTCAACATGACAGGGTATGCCGCTCCAAAACTTGACAAGGTAAGGATCGGATTTATCGGTCTGGGGAACAGGGGCCCCGGAGCAGTAGAAAGGATGTCGCGCATCCGGGATGTGGAAATCGTGGCCTTGTGTGACCAGTATGGCGACAGGGTGGAAGTCGCACAGAAAATACTGGCCCGTAACGGGCTTCCCAAAGCCGTTTCCTACAGCGGTTCCAAGGAGGCATGGAAAGAGATGTGCCAACGGCCGGATATCGACCTGGTCTATATCTGTACCCCCTGGGCTCTTCACACTCCCATGGCCGTTTTTGCCATGGAACACGGGAAACATGCGGCCACGGAAGTCCCTGCCGCCATCTCGCTCGACGAATGCTGGCAATTGGTGGAGACCTCCGAGAAGACGCAGAAACATTGCATGCAACTTGAAAACTGCTGCTACGACTTCTTTGAGCTGTTGACGCTTAATATGGCCCGTCAGGGATTTTTCGGGGAAATCATTCATGGAGAAGGCGCCTATATTCACGATTTGCTTTCCTCCAACTTCGAAAAAAACGGCTACGCTGAAATGTGGCGTCTGAAAGAAAATTTAAGGAACGGCAACCTCTATCCCACCCACGGACTGGGTCCCATCTGCCAGATTATGAACATCAACCGGGGCGACCGCATGGATTACCTCACCAGCCTGCAGTCGGCCGATTTCATGATGGCAGCCGAAGCGGAAAAAAGAGCCCGGGAAGACAGTTTCTATGCTGAATACGTGAACAGGAAATTCAGGGGGAACATGAGCACCACTATGGTAAGAACGGTTAAGGGCCGCTCAATCATGATCCAGCACGACGTAACCAGCCCACGCCCCTACTCCAGGATTCACCTGGTGAGCGGGACAAAAGGGATCGCCCAAAAATGGCCGTCGCCTGCCAGAATTGCTACGGGACATGAGTGGCTGAAAGAGGAAGAGGTCAAAAAACTTGAGGAACAATACACTCCTGAAATTGTGAAGCGGGTGGGAGAAATGGCCAAACAGGTTGGAGGTCACGGTGGGATGGATTTCATGATGGACTGGCGCCTTATCGACTGTCTGCGAAACGGATTGCCCCTCGACCAGGATGTGTACGATGCAGCCCTCTGGAGTTCCATCGCCCCTTTAAGCATTCAGTCCGTGGCCAACCGCTCCTCCTCTGTGGATGTGCCTGACTTTACCTGCGGCGCCTGGGAAACCAACAAGCCCGTGGAGACCACCCTGAAAGGCGGAGGCACCACCGGCGTCATTCCGAAAAGAGCGCAGGGTACGAATCAACTGAGGGTAGAGTAATCTGAATCAAAAGATGCAGGATATTCCAACCTGAAAGCAGATCTGATTGATCCAAATGAAACAACGGATACGCGCATCACTTTTTGTCGTAATGACCTCCCTCTTCACGGTCGCGGCGCAGGCCCAGCAACCCAATCCGCCCGGGCAACCCAAAGCCGGGGAGAAACCGGTTCATGAGGCCTATCTTTTTGCCCACATGACGCACAAGGATTACGGAAGGCTCTATTATTCGGTGAGTTCCGACGGACTTCACTGGAAATCGCTCAACGGGATGAAGCGGATCAATGACGAATACAAGGGGCATCCCGATATCACGAAAGGTCATGATGGCCGGTATTATATTGCCGGGAACCAAAATGATGCCTCACCCGTCATCCACATCTGGGTCTCCTCCGACCTGGTAAAGTGGGAATTACACTCCACCTGTACGCCCGACCTTAAAAGCACGCCGGAATACGGCAATGCCCTGCAGCGTATCGGCGCACCCAAACTCTATTATGATGAAAGCACTGGCCAGTACATCATGACCTGGCACACTCCGCACAAGGAGGGATCAAAGGAAAATCCGGAACAGTACTGGGCCAGCCAGCGGACACTCTATCTCCTGTCGAAGGATCTGAAGACTTTTTCGGACCACCCCACCCGGCTTTTTGACTGGGACATGGGGACCATCGATGTGATCATCCGCAAAATAGGGGCTCATTACTATGCCATTCTCAAGGATGAAACCTATCCCACCCTGTACTGGGTAACAGGCAAGACCATCCGGATTTCACGGGCGCCTTCGCTGACAGGTTCCTATTCGGAACCTTCTCAGCCTGTCAGCCCCAATTTCAGGGAAGCGCCCATGCTGATTCCCTCGCCCGACAATACGGCCTGGTATCTTTACTATGAACAATATCCCGGGGTGTCGTACGGTCTCTCCATCAGCGACAGGATGGAAGGCCCCTGGTACCAGGCATCGGGGTACACTTTTCACAGCGATTGGGACAAATACTCCTTTCCTCCCGCAGTCCGTCACGGTTGCATGATTCCCATCTCCCGAAAGGAGTACGATCAGCTGGTAAACCGCTTTGGAATTGAAAATTAAAATAAGCAAAATGAAAAAGATGAGATTTTTAGTATGGGTTGCAGCGATTGTCATGGTAGTATCCTGCCAGAATGCTGCCGAAAAGAAAACAGCGGTGGAACCCAACCGCTGGAGTGTCGAACAGGCCAACGCCTGGGCAGCCGAAAACGGATGGCTGAGAGGCTCCAACTTTAACCCGAGTACAGCCATTAACCAGCTTGAAAACTGGCAGGCAGAAACATTCGACACGGTCACCATCGACAGGGAACTGGGATGGGCTGCCGCCATCGGCATGAACTGCATGCGGAATTACCTTCACCACGTGGCATGGGAGGTTGATCCCGACGGATTCAAGGCCCGGATGGACAAATACCTCGAAATTGCCAGCCGCCACGGGATCAAAACCATCTTCGTTTTTTTTGACGATTGCTGGAATCCCACCTACCAGGCTGGAAAACAACCCGATCCGAAACCCGGAGTCCACAATTCAGGATGGGTTCGCGACCCGGGCGACCTCATTCACGAAGACTCCACCCTCGTGGAGACCCTGGAAGCCTACGTCAAAGATGTGCTGACCACGTTCAGGGATGATCCGAGGATCGCCATGTGGGATCTTTACAACGAACCCGGAAATTCAGGATACGGAAATAAATCGATGCCCCTGTTGCAGAAGGTTTTTGCCTGGGGATGGGAGATCAGGCCGTCGCAACCCCTGACTGCCGGGGTCTGGAGAAAAGACCTCACCGACCTGAATGTTTACCAGCTGGCAAACTCCGACATCATCACCTATCACAATTACAACGGTCCGGAGCAACACCAGGAAGCCATCGATACCCTGAAAAAATACGGACGCCCGCTGGTATGTACCGAATACATGGCAAGGCGCAACAACAGCTATTTCCAGAATATCATGCCGATCCTGAAAACCGAAAATATAGGCGCCATCAACTGGGGATTGGTATCCGGAAAATCGAATACCAAGTATGCATGGGATGAACCTATTGCGGACGGATCAGAACCCCCGCTCTGGTTCCACGAAATTTTCCATCCCGACGGCACACCTTACAGCCAGGAGGAGGTTGACGTGATAAAGAGCCTGACAGGAGCCGGACAATAAGCCAGAGTCATGCAAAAAATCAGGTATTTTTTCTTTTTACTGCTCGCCTTCTCCGCATGCGGCGGTGGCGAAGCGAAGGCTCCCCCCCCGGAAGAACCTGTTCAGGAGCCTGTGTCAAAATACGCCAATCCGGTGGTGGGATACAGCCTGCCTGACCCTACCGTGATTAAGGGTGCCGACGGAAAATTCTATCTGTACGCCACGGAAGATACCCGGAATACCCCTGTTCACCGGTCGTCCGATCTTGTCAAATGGGAATTCATCGGTACGGCCTTTACGGAAGGTACCCGCCCTTCCTTTGAACCGAAAGGGGGATTATGGGCTCCGGATATCAATTACATTCACAACCAGTATGTCCTCTATTATTCGATGTCGGTTTGGGGAGGAGAGTGGACATGCGGGATAGGCGTGGCTGTGAGTGAAACGCCGGAGGGTCCTTTCACCGACCGGGGCAAACTCTTCAGAAGCAACGAAATCAACGTGCAGAATTCCATTGATCCCTTTTATATCGAAGAGGAGGGGAAAAAATATCTCTTCTGGGGTAGTTTCAGGGGAATTTATGCCATCGAGCTTTCCGACGACGGGTTGACGCTGAAACCGGGTGCCGAAAAAAGGAGAATTGCAGGAACGGCTTATGAAGGAACTTATATTTTCAAAAAGGATGGTTTGTACTATTTGTTTGCCTCAATCGGATCGTGCTGCGAGGGGGTCAACAGCACCTACACCACGGTTGTCGGGCGTTCTGACCAGTTATTTGGCCCTTACCTGAACAAGGCGGGGGAAAGTATGGACAACAACCGTCATGAAATTCTGATCCGGAAAAACGACCGTTTCGTGGGTACCGGCCACAATTCAGAAATCGTAACCGACAACAAGGGCAAACACTGGATGCTTTACCATGCGGTCGACAAGCTTAATCCCAAAGGCAGGGTGCTGATGCTTGATGAGATTCAGTGGAAGGAGGGATGGCCTTTTGTTACCGGCAACACCCCTTCCCTGAAATGGGATAAACCTTCTTTTTAAGCCTCTTCCGGTTTGTTTTTTTCACCGGGAGCACCTATTTTTGAAAAATTAACCTGATCCCCCCTTCCTCTGCCCTGACTTCGAAAACCGGAAGGGACGGGGAGGAAGGGGGGATTTTAAACAAATAATGTTATCCATGAGAAAAAGTATTGTCCTCTTCTTCTTTCTGGCATCTCTTGCTGTTGCCGCGAACAATCCCTGGCAACCAGCCGGAGACCGGATCAAAACCCCCTGGGCGGAAAAAGTTGATCCTGCCAACCCGCTTCCTGAATACCCGCGACCCCAGATGGTCAGAAACGACTGGCAGAACCTGAACGGATTATGGGATTATGCCATAACTCCCAAAGGGAAATTTCTCTCTGAGGCCTTTGATGGAAAGATCCTGGTGCCCTTTGCGATCGAATCAAGTCTCTCCGGGGTACAGAAAAAAGTAGGTGAAAACAACGAATTGTGGTACCACCGGACTTTCGCCGTTCCAGCAGCCTGGAAGAACAAGAAAGTGCTTCTTCATTTCGGAGCAGTGGATTGGAAAACCGATGTGTGGATCAACGACATTAAAGTAGGTAGCCACACAGGCGGGTACACACCTTTTTCATTTGACATCTCGCCTTTTCTGGTTAAAAACGGAAACCAGAAAATTGTGGTCAGGGTTTGGGATCCCTCCGACAGGAGTTTTCAGCCAAGGGGGAAACAAGTGGAGAGACCCCAGGGAATCTGGTACACTTCAGTGACGGGAATCTGGCAGACGGTGTGGATGGAACCAGTGGCAGAGTCTTACATTACTTCCTTAAAATCAATTCCTGATATTGATGGAAGTACCCTAACCGTTGACGCTTGTGTGGCGGGTTCCAGAGCCGGCGATCTTCTGGAAATTACAGTGACCGACCAGGGTAATACCATCAGTGCGGCAAAGGCAGCCGCAGGCCAGGAAGTGCTTCTCCCGGTGCCGTCAGCCAAACTGTGGAGTCCCGAAACCCCTTTCCTTTATGACATGGAAGTCACCCTCACCAGGGGAGGTGCGGTAATCGACAGGGTAAAGAGTTATTTTGGCATGAGGAAAATAGCGACACAGCGGGACAAGAACGGCATTGTCAGGTTACAGCTTAACAACAAGGATTATTTTCAGTTCGGCCCGCTGGACCAGGGATGGTGGCCCGACGGCCTGTACACAGCACCCACCGATGAGGCACTGCTTTACGATATCAGGAAGACCAGGGATTTCGGATTCAATATGATCCGCAAACATGTAAAGGTTGAGCCGGCCCGCTGGTATTACCATGCCGACAGGGAAGGAATCCTGGTATGGCAGGATATGCCCAGTGGCGACCGCTCGCCACAGTGGCAGTCCAGGAATTATTTCAACGGCCTGGAACTTCAGCGAAGTGCGCGCTCTGAGGAGAACTTCCGCAGGGAATGGAAAGAAATCATGGACTTGACCATTTCAAATCCCAGCGTGGTGGTTTGGGTCCCCTTCAATGAAGCATGGGGCCAGTTTAAGACCGAAGAGATTGTGGAATGGACCAAAAATTACGACCCTTCACGTCTCGTCAATCCTGCCAGCGGCGGGAACCATTACGACACAGGCGATATGATCGATATGCACAACTACCCCGAACCTGTCATGGGACTCTACGATTCTAAAAGAAGTTGTGTATTGGGTGAATATGGCGGTTTGGGGCTTGTAATGGAAGGCCACCTTTGGGAAAAGAACCGCAACTGGGGATATGTCCAGTACAAAACCTCCGAAGAAACCACCAATGCCTACATCGATCTGGCCGAAAAACTCAGGAAACTGATCCCCATGGGCTATTCCGCAGCCGTGTACACGCAAACCACTGACGTGGAGATTGAAGTTAACGGACTGATTACCTACGACAGGAGAGTGATCAAACTGGACGAAGCCCGCGTCAGAAAAGCCAACCGGGAAGTGATCGGTACACTTTAGAATTTTTTCAAGCTGGGGAACTGCGCCAAATAGCGTTCCCTGGCTTTTTTCGGATCATCATCCACGGCGATGTAGATTCTGGTTCTCAGGTCAATGACAACCTCTTGCATTTTCCTTAAATCAGGGGATTTGATTACCTCTTGCTTTTTATCGAACATTATACTTCCTTTCATTTACGGATTACATCAAACATGGCACATTTATGCGGCTCTAAGAATAAAAAGGAGATCTTTATGAAAGGTCCCGGCTGTGCGACTACCCGGACCTGATGTGAAAGGATCTTATTCTTCCGGAATCAACCGGAAAGTCACAAAAAATCAAATATAGTCAAAAATCCGTAAAATCCAGATTTATAAGGAATAAAAATGTGATGCGGGGAGAGAATTAACATGAAGCGGAAACAGGAAGAGTGATCGCAATTTGAATGTCGTCAAAAAAATCCCAATTCCAGGCGGGCTTCTTCGCTCATCATCGACTTTTCCCAGGGGGGATCGAAAGTGAGTTCCACGACGGCATCTTTCACCCCTTCCACGATGATGGCCGACTCCCTGGCTTCCCCCACCAGCATGTCAGCCACAGGGCATCCGGGAGCAGTCAGGGTCATCACAATATGGGCAGTGTCGTTTTCGTCGACATCTACATTGTACACCAATCCCAGGTCGTAAATATTCACCGGAATTTCGGGATCGTACACATCCTTCAGATTGGCAATAATCTGATCGATTCTCTTATCCATCTTACTTTTCTTCTAGTCTATTGTAAGCAACAGCATAAAGCCTGATTTGTTTAACCATGGCGAGCAGTCCGTTTGCCCGCGTGGGTGAGAGGTGCTGATTCAGCCCGATTTCATCAATGAAATGAAGCGGAGTGTCCAGCAATTCCCGTGGTGACCTTCCGGAGACCACCCGCAGGAGGAGCGCCACCAAACCTTTCACAATCACGGCATCGCTTTCTCCCCTGAAAAAAATGCGCCCATCGCGGAATTCCGGAACCAGCCAAACCCTCGACTGACAACCCTTAATAAGGTAGGTGTCATGCTTTTCTTGTGGATCAAGCGGAGAGAGTTCGTTTCCCAACTCTATCAGGTAACTGTATTTATCCATCCAGTCACTGTACGCTGAAAATTCGTCAACGATTTCCTGCTGTACCTCTTCAATAGTCCCTGTTGTCATATTTCAGAATCAAGTGCCCAAAGGTCGGAATTTTTCAGATTAAATGAATCTGCTCCGGGAAAAAAGGAAAAGATAACTCCGGCGCCACAGCTCATTGGACTACTGTATGTAATAGTTCTAAATTACCGGAGCATGGGTTAAAAATCTGTTTATTGATTATTTTTAGCTCCCTGTAACCATAAAACCAGAATTACATGGAATCATTAGCTGGAACAAGAACTGAACAGAATCTGCTGAAGGCATTTGCAGGGGAATCGCAGGCCCGCAACCGGTATGAATTTTTCGCCAAGGAAGCCCGTAAGGAAGGATTGGAACAGATAGCTGCACTTTTTGAAGAGACGGCCATCAATGAGAAGGCACACGCCAAAAAGTTCTTCCGGTACCTGGAAGGAGGAATGGTGACCATCACCGCCACCTATCCCGCAGGAAAAATCGGCAATACCCTTGAAAATCTGAAGGCCGCCGCCGAAGGAGAGAATGAGGAATGGACATTGTTGTATCCTGAATTTGCCCGGATAGCTGAAGAGGAAGGATTCAAACAGATTGCCGTTACCTTTAAAACCATTGCCAAGGTAGAAGCAGCTCACGAGAAAAGGTTCCAGAAGCTCTTCAGAAACCTGGAAGAGGGGAAAGTGTTTGAACGGGAAGGCAAAGTGGTTTGGAAGTGCCGGGTTTGCGGATTTCTTCATGAAGCCTCCCGCCCGCCGAAAAAGTGCCCCGCTTGCGACCACGACCAGGCTTTCTTTGAACTGGAATGTGAAAATTATTAACGGCAGTTCAGTTTTACACTGAAAACATCGCGGGTTTTACAAACTTCTGATTTATCTCCTACCTTTGTTTTGGAAAAAATCAGAAGTACCCCGGGATGAAACCTCTTTTAATTATCCTCTTTTTTCTGCTGACAGGAACCTCCCAGCTTTCGGCACAGGCACGCAGTGCCCGGCACAATACAATTGCAGAATTTGAGGGGCAGCATTTTATGCCATATGCGGAAGGAGTCACCTCCTCATCCATGATGGCCGATCCGGGAATTTCAAAGACTTTGCAGTCACAGGTCAATCTTCTGAAAAAGAAACTGGATTCTTGTACGGAAGTCTTCAGGGAAGACACTCTTTTCCAAAATATCCAGGGATTAAAAGTGACCTTTAATGCGAGGATCTCCCAGGTTACCGGGACCAAAGAGCAAGGGAGGTTACTGACATCCAGCCTTGAAGCAGCAATTTTCACCACCCTTGCCAAGGATTCACTTCCTTCGTGGGAAACCACTCCGGATGCCCGGGTCACCCTCCATTTCAACAATCCCAGGTTGCTGGCCGGAAGTCCGGTGATCAACGACATCTACGTGGAACCCCGCGAAACCGGCAGATTTTTACAGTATCCCGAACTTGACCGGATTTCCGTTCCCAACAGGGTGGTTGCGGTAACCCACAGCGATTTTCCTCTATTTGAGCCAGTCTCGAGGGAAGATTTTATTCTCACGCTCATCTCATTTTTCCAGGGATCAATCGAAAAAGCCGAAAAACAGGGCAATCATTCACCCATACAGTCAATGGAACCATCCCACTCCACACTCACCTCCAAAGAGATTGAAAAGCAAAAGTTTTCGGCCGATCTGGAGAAAATCCGGAAAGTGGATCCCGAACTGGCAGAAAAGCTGATGCAGGCCTATATTGAGGTAGGATTGCCATCTGCGGAGAACAGCATCTCTCCCAAAGACGGTACGCCCGTTGACCATATCATTGTTCTGAATTCCTGGCGTGAAGCGGTCAGAAAACTAAAAACAGAAATGAATGCCATGTCGCCGGCCGAAAGAAAGACGCAGGCCTGGTGGTCCAATACCGAAGAGTCGAATGTGTCAGGACTGACGCCTGCGGGATACAGCGGATCGCGCCCACTCGTAAAAATCAATAAAAAACTGATCGACAGAACCAAACCCACCTCTTCCATCCAGTTAATCGTCGTGGAATGGTCCATGATTCCCGGCACCGAAATCAGTGAAACGACCGGCTACAATCTTGCATATGATAAACTTTCCAGACTGAGCCGGCATGAAATAATATGGAGGCGGGTTTTTGAAATGATCGATCCCTGAATTCTTCTCCTGCCGGTTTAAAAACATGTTTTTCTAAACCTCAATTGTAAAAAAAGTGCCTGCATGATGATTTATTATTGTTAAATTTATCATACCTTGCATCAAAAGAAATCACATTGATCATTTATAAACCTAAAAAATCCGCAATTCATGAAACGCTTTTTTGTTCTCACTTTACTGGCGCTCTTTTCGTTTTCACTTTCTGCTCAGAAAATCTTCTTCCCTTCCAAAGAGGGGACAAAACTGGTCTATGAGAATTATGACGCAAAGGGGAAAACCACAGGAAAGGTGCTTTATACCATCAGGGAAGTCAAAAAGACAGGTGACGACATGGACATTACCTACAAGATTGAAATGCTCAATGCCAGTGAAGAGGAGCAGTATATCGATGAGGTGACCATCCAGAAACGCGGAGATCAGATGATTTTTGACATGAGCAAATTCCTCAATAAATCAGCCTTCCCTCAGCAGGAGGGAGCAGCTTCGGCCATGGAGGTGACAGGGAACAACATGGAGTTGCCCCTGGTACCCGTTCCGGGCACTTCCCTTTCCGATGCCAATGTCCAGATATCCATGAAGATGGGATTTATCAACCTGAAAATGAGTGCCAATGTGACCAACCGGAAGGTCGAAGCGGTTGAAGAAATTTCCGTCAAGGGAAAATCTTTCAACGCCTTCAAAATTACGAGCGACATCAGCTCCAATGTCCTCGGGGTGAAAGTCAACGCCAAAAGTGCGGAATGGTATGCCTATAACCTGGGTGTGGTCAAAACGGTCAACTATAACAAAAAAGGTGAGATTGAGAGCACCATGGAGCTGGTTGAAATCGTGGAATAACCACTCCCCCATCCTATATTCCGCAACCCATTTCTCCTAGAATTCTGACCCGGGCTTTGCCATTGGGCTAAGATAACCTGTGCCTTCAGTCCGGGGGTTAAGGGTGCAGCAATGATTAAACTTTAATTTGCCCTTCCAAGCCGCCGCGCAACAAGGCTGATATAAAAAAGCTGGAAGGCATGGTAAATCATGATGGGGAGCAGGAAGAGGCCGGTACCTCCGGTTCCGGAAAAGAGAAGCGCGGCGAAGACAGAGCCGTGGACCAGCGATTTTTTAGATCCTGCAAACCGGGTGGTAATTTTGTCCTCCCTGCTGAATCCCAGCCGGTCGGAGACCCAGCCGGTGATGGTGTATACCGCAAAAAAGAGGAGTATGGTCACCGCCATCAGGAGTGCCAGCAGGGGCAGGCTCACCGACCGGTACATTCCGGAGATGAAGGAAGAACTGAAAGATTCATACACAATGAGCAGGATGATCAGCTGATCGAAGCGTGCCAGGATGATCATCAGAATCAATCCTGCAATAAACTGATCGGGAATAAACCGGAACACTTTTCTGACCACAGTTCGGACAACTTATAAAACTTAACTAAAAGACAAAACCTGACCAAAGCCTACCCCAGCATCTTTTTCACCCTGGTCAACGCTTCAGAAAGCCGGTCTATTTCATCCATGGTGTTGTAAATCCCGAAACTTGCCCTGATGGTACCGGGGATCCGGTAATGTTCCATCACCGGATCGGCACAGTGGTGACCGGTGCGAACGGCAATTCCCATTTTGTCGAGCAACATACCGGCATCATAGGGATGAATCCCATCCAGATTGAAGGAGATAACTCCTGATTTATGCAGGCTGGTTCCATAAATAGTGACTTCTCCCAGCTGCATCAGCTTTTCTGTTGCATAGTCAAGCAATTGTTTCTCATGAGTCTGGATATCGGTGAATCCGGTAGCGGCGAGGAATGACAGCGCTGCGCCGAAACCTGCGACTCCGGTGATATGGGGGGTTCCGGCCTCAAATTTATAGGGAAGTTCGTTGAAGGTCGTTTCTTTAAAACTCACCTCTGCAATCATTTCACCCCCGCCCTGATAGGGGGGCATTGCCTCCAGGAGCTCCCTTTTCCCATATAAAATCCCCACTCCGTTGGGGCCGTACATTTTATGGGAAGAAAAAGCATAGAAATCAGCGTCCAACTCCTGCACATCGACTTCGAGGTGTTGGACAGCCTGGGCTCCGTCGATAAGTACCTTCACTCCCCGGGCATGGGCCAGGGCGGTGATCTCCCTTACCGGGTTGATGGTTCCCAGCACGTTGGAGACATGGCAAACGGCCACAATCCTGGTTTTCGGAGTAATCAGCTCCTGAAGTTTCTGTAGTTCAAGCTCTCCCCTGCCGGAAAAGGACCAGGGGATGACACGGGCTCCCCGGCGCTGCGCCATCATCTGCCAGGGCACAATGTTGGAGTGATGCTCCATCTCCGAAACGATGATCTCGTCGCCCTCCCCGACAAAGGCTTCACCGAATGAAAAAGCCACCAGGTTGATGCTCTCCGTGGTGCCCTTGGTGAAGATGATCTCTTCCCTGCTTGCGGCGTTGATGAAGCGCATCGCCTGGTCGCGCACACCCTCGAAAACTTCGGTGGTCTTGTCGGCCATATAATGCGCCGCCCTGTGGATATTCCCGTAAAAGTCAATGGTCACATGTCTTTCGGCCAGAAGAACGTCAATATTTTTCTGGGTAGAGGCAGCACTGTCGAGGTAAACAAGCTGTTTCCCATACACCTGCTGCTTCAGTATGGGAAACTGGTTCCTGATTTTCCGGATATCCATCATCGTTTCAGCATTCACATTGGTATGCACATTCGTGGCAACGTCCCACATCACCCCGGAGCCGTTTGTCGACCAGTTCGCTGATCCTTTCACGAAGGGGTTCAATCCGGATCTGCTGGACCACCTCATAGCTGAAGGCATTCATCAGCATCAAACGGGCCTGGGATTCTTCAATTCCCCGTGAACGGAGGTAGAAGAGGGCATTTTCGTCGATCTGACCCACGGTGGCACCGTGGCTGCACTTCACATCGTCGGCCTCAATGATGAGCTGGGGTTTGGTCTGCATCAGCGCCTTGTCGGTCAGCAGAATGGTGTTGTTCCGCTGGTAGGCATTGGTCTTCTGGGCATCGCGCACCACATGGATCCTTCCCGAGAAAGCCCCGGAAGCCTCATCGTCGAGCACGGTCTTGTAATGCTGGTTGCTCAGGCAGCCGGGACGGGCATGGTCCACCTGCAAAGCGTTGTCTACATGCTGCTTCCTGTCAAGGAAGGCCATACCGTACATGTTGGCCACGGCATTCTCCCCGTCAAGGATCACCTTCAGATTATTTCTCATCATCCCTCCATGGAGTGTGATGGAATGGGTGGTAAGGTGTGAATCCCTTCCGAGGTGATGAAACACGGAATGCACGTCAGCGGTCATGTTATGCTGGTTCTGCACCGAACACATGTCCACACTCCCGTTTTCACCCGTAAAAACCTCGGTCACCGTGTTGGCAAAATAGCGGTTTAAATTCAGGGTATGGTCACATACGATTAGTTTCAGCGCTGCTTCCGGTTCTGCAATCACCATATTCCGCTGTGTGACAAATGTGTCCCTGTCCGATTCCAGCATATTGATGACCTGGATGGGTTTCTCCAGTTTCACGCCCCCGGGGATATAAATAAAGAAACCGTCCCTGGCAAAAGCCGTGTTGAGGGCCACCATGGGATCATCTTCCGTATCGGCAAGTTGGCCGTACCGGGCATCGAAAAGTCCGGGGTGTTTGAAGGCCATCTCCTCGAGGCCGCCCACCAGGACTCCTTCAGGAAGTTTGTTGCCCTGCAGGCTTACCGAGTGGAACCATCCGTTGACAGTGAGTACCAGGATGGTATCCAGACGGGGAATATCGCACTTGAATACCTCTTTGAGCTGGAAGTCAGCGTGATTCCGGGCAGATTCAAAGGCAAATTCAGGCGAAAGGAGAGGTTCCAGCCGCGTGTATTTGTAAGCTTCATTTTTGCGGTCAGGAACTCCTTTTTGCATGAAATCGCGGATTGCTTTTTCGCGCAAACCCTGGATAGCTGCCGGCGAGTGCTTTTCCAGACGGAGAGTCTCCTCCCTGAACCGGGCCACAAAGCGGAGCGTCAGCTCCTTGTTATTGGTCACACTGCTCATGATCACTCTCCGTTCTCCATTTTGATCCATTCGTATCCTTTTTCTTCGAGGAGCAGCGCCAGTTCCCTTCCTGCCGATTTCACGATGCGTCCCTTGTAGAGCACATGGACATGGTCTGGGACGATGTAGTCGAGCAACCGCTGATAATGAGTGATCAGAATGGTGGAACGTTCCGGGGATTTCAGTGCGTTGACCCCGTTGGCCACGATCTTCAGGGCATCGATGTCAAGGCCTGAATCGGTCTCGTCAAGGATCGAGAGGAGTGGTTCAAGAAGGGCCATCTGGAAAATTTCGTTTTTCTTCTTCTCCCCTCCCGAAAAACCTTCATTCACCGAACGGTTGGTCAGCTCGGTATCCATTTCCACCAACTTTTTCTTCTCCCGCATCAGCTTCAGGAATTCCCCGGCAGTCAGGGGCTTTTCTCCCCGGAACTTCCGGTGCTCGTTGACGGCAGTCTTCAGGAAAGTAACCATGGGAACCCCGGGAATTTCCACAGGATACTGAAAGCTCAGGAAAATGCCCTTCCGGGCCCGGTCCTCAGGGGACATCTCCGGCAGCTCCTCCCCGCCATAGACAATTTCCCCGCCGGTGATCTCATAGCCCTCCTTGCCCGCCAGTACATTGGCCAGGGTACTTTTCCCGGAGCCGTTAGGCCCCATGATGGCATGCACTTCACCAGGTTTTACTTCCAGGTTAATGCCGCTTAAAATCTCCTTTCCCTCAACGGAAACATACAAATCTTTTATTGACAACATGATATTTTAATATTCTATTATTCTGATATTCTTATACTTAAGATTTAAGACTTAAGACTTACGAATTACGAATTAAGACTCAAGATTTTACCCCACGCTTCCCTCCAAACTGATGGCCAGCAGTTTCTGGGCTTCCACGGCAAATTCCATGGGGAGTTTGTTGAGCACCTCGCGGGCATAGCCGTTGACAATCATGCCGATGGCATCTTCGGTACTGATCCCCCTTTGGTTACAGTAGAAGATCTGGTCTTCGCCGATCTTGGAAGTGGTGGCTTCGTGTTCGACCACCGCTGTTTTGTTCCCCACCTCGATATAGGGGAAAGTGTGGGCGCCGCAACGGTCTCCCATCAGCAGGGAGTCGCACTGCGAGAAGTTGCGGGCATTCACTGCACCCGGCATCACCTTGACGAGTCCACGGTAGCTGTTGTTGCTCACTCCGGCAGAAATACCCTTGGAAACGATGGTGCTTTTTGTATTCTTCCCGATATGAATCATTTTGGTGCCGGTATCGGCCTGCTGGTGGTGATTGGTGAGAGCTACCGAGTAGAATTCCCCCACTGAATTGTTACCCAGGAGGACGCAGCTGGGATATTTCCAAGTGATGGCAGAGCCGGTTTCCACCTGGGTCCAGCTGATCCTGGAAGATTCACCCCGGCAGATGCCCCGCTTGGTCACAAAATTGTAAATTCCGCCCTTCCCGTTTTTATCACCGGGATACCAGTTCTGGACGGTGCTGTATTTCACCTCGGCATTGTCCATGGCGATAATCTCCACCACGGCGGCATGCAGCTGGTTCTCGTCGCGCATGGGAGCAGTGCACCCTTCGAGGTAGCTGACGTAACTGCCCTCATCGGCCACAATGAGGGTACGTTCAAACTGTCCGGTATTGGCCGCGTTGATGCGGAAATAGGTCGAGAGTTCCATGGGACAGCGCACCCCTTTCGGAATGTAACAGAAGGAACCGTCACTGAAAACCGCGGAATTGAGGGCGGCAAAATAGTTGTCGCCCACCGGGACAGCCATACTGATGTATTTTCTTACAAGGTCGGGATGGTCGTGCAGGGCTTCGCTGAAAGAACAAAAGATGATGCCCTTTTCAGCCAGGGTATCCTTAAAGGTGGTCTTTACCGAGACACTGTCGATCACAGCATCCACGGCGACCCCTGCCAGGTGCTTCTGCTCCTCGAGGGGAATCCCAAGCTTGTTGAAAGTATCGATCAGCTCCGGATCCACTTCATCAATGCTGGCATACTTTGGCTTCTGCACAGGAGCCGCATAGTAACTGATCGACTGGAAATCAATGGGAGGAATCTTCAGATAGGCCCAGTCGGGCATCTCCATCTGCAGCCACTTCCGGTAAGCATTCAGCCTGAATTCAAGCATGAAGGCAGGCTCGTTTTTTTTCTCCCAGATCGTGCGGACCACCCCTTCATTCAGCCCCTTCGCAATGATGTCGGTCTCAATGTCGGTGTAAAATCCGTATTTGTATTCCCCCTGGGTAACTTCGTTCAATATTTTGTCCTGGTCTTCCATTTCTAAAGTTTCATTACCAGCAACTTGTTCAGGATCATGCCGGAACGTCAGTGCAAGAAATTGTTGCAAAGATATAATTTTAAGGATACTTTTGCAGCAAACAACTCACAATAAATACCTTTTTATCTTAAATATAATGGCTGAAAAACACGAAAAAGAGACCATCGCCTCGCTGGGGGAATTCGGACTGATCGACAAACTGACGGCAGATTTTCAAAACAAACAGGAAAGTACCCTGAAAGGGGTTGGTGACGATGCAGCGGTGATTTCCTGTGGCGACCATTGCATGGTTGTTACTACCGACATGCTGATCGAAGGAATCCATTTCAACCTGATGTATGTTCCGATGAAACACCTCGGATACAAATCGGTGATTGTCAATCTTTCGGATATCTGTGCCATGAATGCCATCCCGCGTCAGATCACGGTCAGTCTTGCTGTCTCGGCGAAATTTACCCTTGCTGCGATCGAAGAGTTGTATGAAGGGATCAGGCTGGCCTGTGAAAAATATGGGGTAGACCTGGTTGGCGGAGATACCACCAGTTCACTCACGGGAATGGTCATCAGCATTACAGCCCTTGGGACGGCCCTGCCTGAAGAACTCACCTACCGTGGAGGAGCGCGACCCGGAAATCTGCTCTGTGTAACAGGGGATTTGGGAGGAGCCTACATGGGATTGCAATTGCTGGAACGGGAAAATGAAGTTTTCAAGGTTCACCCGGGGACTCAACCCCGGTTGGAAGGGTACGACTACATCCTTCAGCGCCAGCTTAAACCCGAAGCACGCACTGACATCACGGAAGCCCTGAAAAAGCTGAAAATCAAACCTACATCCATGATTGACATTTCCGACGGGCTTTCTTCTGAAATACTGCACCTCTGTAAAGCATCGCGTACAGGTTGTAAATTGTATGAGGAGAAGATCCCCTTTGACCAGCAGACCCGCGATATGGCTTTGGAGTTCAACATCAATCCTTTGGTATCCGCACTGAACGGGGGTGAGGATTATGAGCTGCTTTTCACAATTCCTGTGGAAGATTACCCCAAAGTCAAGGATGATCCAGACATCTCTGTCATCGGACATATCACTCAGCCTGAGGAAGGGGCCATGCTCGTCACCACAGGGGGCTCATTGATTCCCTTACAGGCACAGGGATTTAATCACATGCAGGGACATTGATTTATTTGATGATTTGATGATTTGATGATTTGA